>JBBIRN010000131.1:0-6631 GCA_037441785.1 Candidatus Aminicenantota bacterium
TACTCAATCTATTTTTAGGCTCCAGGGTAAAAATTTTTGCTGAGCCTTCATAATGAGGGAGAGAACCTTCGCCTTTAAACAGTATGATATCTTTCTCCAGCCTGGAGCTGAAAATGGTTGGCCCGGCACACTTAACTTCATTTATATTTTCAATTTCAAATTTTCTCCAGACAAACCAGTTGCTTTTGTCTTGAAAGATGAAGATAATCAATGCTGATGTCTGGTCAAAAATTTTCAAACCAGGGTCTGATGATTTATGCTCTAATCGTCAGAAGGAAGAAACCTTTTTCCGTTAGCTGCAGAGGGTAGGCATCATGATCGAAGCGCGACTCAACTCCTTTGAGGTGACCATGATTGTGGTCAGCCTGGTCATCGGCATCGGCATTTTCCGAACCCCGGCCATGGTAGCTTCAGCTACCCGCACTCCTTTTCTCTTTCTCACTGCCTGGGTGGCCGGAGGTCTGATTACCCTTTTTGGCGCCCTGACTTTTGCTGAAATCGGCGCTCGTTTTCCCGAGGCTGGCTCATACTACAAGGTGGTGGCCAGGAGCTACGGTTCGCTGCCAGCTTTTCTTTTAAACTGGGCCAATGTTTTTATCATCAACACGGCCAGCGGCGCGGGTGTGGCTTTAATCGGGGCTGAATACCTCGCCCCCCTGCTTCTCCCGGCCAGAGCCATAAACAGCACCAGCATCATGCTCATCGCTGCCAGTCTGATTATCTTTCTTCTGGTCTTAAACTACCTGGGTATAAAGTCTGGCGCCTGGACTCAGACCGTCCTCAGTCTATCCAAAATCATCCTTATTCTGCTTCTGGCTGCGGCCGGGCTTTTGACCAAAAAGACCTCACCGGAGATTACCGGCGCAGCTCTGCCGCTCAGCGGGCACTGGTGGCAGGCTTTAGGACTGGGTTTCATTTCTGTTTTTTTCAGCTACGGTGGATACCAGCAGACGATAAACCTTGGCGCTGACCTCAAAGATTCGGCCAGAAACCTGCCCAGAACGGTTCTGGCAGGCATGTTGATTGTCATCGCCTGTTACCTGAGCATTAACCTGGCTTACTGGCGGGTGCTCGGAGTCCCGGGTATGGCCTCAGCCAAGCTGGTGGCGGCGGAAACCGCGGGCCGGATATTCGGGCCAGCCGGGGCCAGAGTAGTTTCGCTGGCCATTTTCCTTTCGGCCATGGGCTTTCTAAACGCCATCCTCCTTCAGCTGCCGCGCACCTACCTGGCCATGGCTGAAGACCGCACTCTACCTTCCTTTTTTAAAAAAATAAACCCCCGCACTCAGGTTCAGGAAGGCGGCCTTCTGTTCCTCGGCGGTTTTATCCTGCTCAGTCTGGTTTTTCTGCGGACTTTTGAAAACATCGTAAATTACGTGATGTTTCTTGACAGCCTGGGGCTGGCTACCGTTGCTTCCACCCTTTTTGTCTTACGGCAGAGGGCCAAGAAGTCCGGTCTGGATTACCGCGGGTTTAAGATGCCTTTTTACCCGGTGCTGCCGGCTGTCTTCATCTTCTTTCTGCTGAGCATCACCGTAAACGTGCTGCTTTCGGAACCGCGCCAGGCTCTGACTGGTTCCCTCCTCCTCATCCTCGGTTTTCCACTTTATCTTCTGATGCGTTCTCTGAGCAAGCAGGAAGAAAATAAACAAGACAACCAGTAGAATTCGCCCTCTCCCGTTAGATTATTTGCCCCCTTATGGGTTAAAGGTTCAGGTCAAAGGTCAAGCCAACATAAGGGTCATAATATTTTTGCCCTTGGAATTCTTTGCTTCTTACGACCAGGTAAAAACGGGCTGCGGCAAAGGAATTCCTGTAGCCCAGGCCAGCTTCCACCTGGCCGTAAAGGTGATTTATTTTGACACCCGGGCTGGAAACAAAAGTGTTGCCCTGAAGTAAAAGATTGCGGGCCACAAAGCGACCTTCTCCCCTGATAAAACCAAAGATAGAAAATTTTTCCACCCGACCAACGCTGAGGTCACCCGAAAACGGCGCCGGAGAAAAAACCTCAAGCTCCGGCCGAAAATTCCAGCCCAGCCCCAGTTCCAGAAAGCCACCGGCTGAAGTGAGCAGGTTGCCCAGCTGAGCATTCAACCCGGCTTTCCCGCCGTAAAGAAAATTATGCCCCTCCCCGCTCCCGTGATAAAAAAGCCAGTTTCGGCCGTACCACAGGTCAAACACCGGCTCGTCTCGGAGCTGATTTGACCAACCCATTGGCCTGGTCCAATCAAAAGTTTCGTGCAGCCAGGTTTGAGCTTTTTCTGCCAGGGAATGCGGCCCAACCAGCCCGGCCGTCAGCCCGAAAACTTTTTGGGAGGTTGGGCTAACCATCACCAGATGCACGTTAACAGCCAGTAAACCAGCGTAGGGACGGTCATCAAGAATCACTTCCGGACGGCTTAAATTTTGAGGGGTGAACATGCCTTGATACAGGGAAAAAGCCGCATATCTTTTTTCTGCAGAAACTTTATCTGACTTTCTGACGCCATCCTTTAATATCCTGTTATTCAGCCGGCCAAGAAAACTTAAAAAGCCAGAGCGTCTTCCTCCGTCAAGCTGAGGAGAGATCCAGCCCAACTGCAGCCCGTTGGTATAACCATCGTCCCGCTTGAGCCAGACATCGTTTTCCAGATTAAAACGGAAAATACCCTTATCCTTAACCGGTGGGCAGAACTGGCAGAAAGATATGGCCCCGGCCAGATTAATCAACCAGATACTTAAAACCAGCTTTTTTAAGAAGATTTCTTTTAAGCTATCTTTTCTCATGACCGTCGGGTCAGACAGGTATAGAGCGTCAGCTTTTAAACTAAAAAACCAGCTCTTAATCCCAAAAGTTTCTTTCTTTCAGCAGAAACTTTTCCGCCTGAAAACAACTTTTGTCTTAGGTTAAAAAATCAACTTCTGGCCACCTTTTCCAGCTTTTTCATGATGCTGAACATAAAAGCCGCAGACAGAAGACAGGCCACGACCAGGATGGACCAGAGAGCCCAGAGTGGAACTTTCATCCACAACCAGCCGACTACACCCACCAGGTAATTACCGATAGCCGTGGCCGCAAACCAGCCACCCTGCATCAAACCTTTATACTTTGGCGGCGCCACCCTGGAAACAAAGGAAATGCCCATGGGGCTAAGGAAAAGCTCGGCTACCGTCAGGAGGAAATAAGTGCTGATGAGCCAGTAGACAGAAACCTGATACTCCGGTGGAGCCACTTTGCCGCCCAGTTCAGCCGGGCTGGGTAGCCTTAGAGAACCCAGGACCAGGATGGAAAAAGCCAGAGCGGTCAGCAACATTCCGTAACCAATTTTTCTCGGCGCTGACGGCTCTTTGCCTTTTTTGTTCAAATAAGCAAAGAAAGCAATCACCAGCGGGGTCAGTGAAACTATGAAGAAAGGATTAAAATGCTGAAAACGCTGCGGCTGGAAGGGGTTCACTTCCGGATAGGTCTTATAACGCAGATAAGTCAGGAAGCCAAAAACCACGGCCGTCAAACCACCGGCCAACCGCGTGCGGCGGCTGGCTCCTTTCTTCACCAGGAAGAAAAGTCCCACCAGGGCCAAATAAAGCGGTATCAAACCGGTCAGGTCAAACCACAGGTTGGTGAGCTTGTCTACCTGCGGAACAGTATAATCACGGGCAAAAAAGGTCATGGTCACGGCTGACTGTTGAAAAGCCATCCAGAAGAAAATGACCACAAAAAAGACCAGCCCCAGAGCCACCAGCCTTTCTTTGGTCTGTTCGGGAGTGAGCTCCACCACCTGAGATTTTAACTCTTCAGAAGCAGCTTTCTGCTTTTCCGTGACATCAGCGTGTTTATAATACTTTTTGAACCCCCAGAAAATGAGCATGGAAATGATCAAGCTCAGACAGGCCACCCCAAAGCCAAAATGGTAAGACTTGCTCAAAGAGCCCAGGTAATTTTCGGCAAAAGATTTTAAATTATCCAGCGTCAGAGATGGGTTTTGTTCCCTGGCTACTTCTAAAAACTGAGAGACATCGGCCAGTTTGCCCTTAAGAAAATCGTGGGCCAGGGCCGGAATGCGAGCATCGTAGCGGAAATGGTCTTTAGCCAGAATCCAGTTACAAACTTTTTCTGAAGCGGAAGGAGCAAACATGGCTCCAATGTTTATGCCCATGTAAAAAATGTTAAAAGCCCGGTCGCGCAGGGCGCTGTATTTGGGGTCATCATAAAGATTTCCCACCAGGGCCTGGAGATTTCCCTTAAACAGGCCGGTTCCCAGAGCAATGACCGCCAGGGCCGCCAGCACCAGGCCAAACCCGGTTTGAAACTGGGTGGGCAGGGCCAGCATCAGGTAGCCAATGAACATCACCACCAAGCCCAGGCTGATGGTTTTGCCGTAACCGAGCACCCGGTCAGCCAGATAACCGCCGAGCAAAGGGAAAAAATACACGCAGAACATAAATATGCCATAAATATAGCCGGCCGAACCTGAGCTTAAACCGTACTTGGCCTGCATGAACAGGACAAAGATACTGACCATGGTATAGAAGCCAAACCGTTCGCCCATGTTGGCGAAGAAGGCCACGATTAAACCTTTTGGATGTCCTTTAAACATGACCGCGGTTCTCCTTCCTGTTTAAATTCATTTTAAATTTATTGCCAGGCCTGGTACTGCTTTCATCGGTTTCTGAGCAGCTCCAGGAAAAGTTCGTTAACGGTTTTTTCCATCACCTGACGGAATCTTTCTATGGTCTCCCGTTTTTCTTCGCTCCAGTACTGACTGATGTAGAGAGGCCGACCAACGTTCACATAAACTCTGGCCGGCACTCCAAAAGGTATGTGGGTGCCAAAAAAGGCCATGGGCGTCACCGGAACGTCCAACCGTAATTCCTGGTAAAGGTCGTAGGCCATGACTGCGGGCCCATGCCGGAAGGGGGCCACGTAAGGATTAGGGTCCTCATCGTTAAAATGGCCCCGTCCCTGAAGGGCTATGATGGCCCGTCCCTTTTTTAAATACTCCTCGCATTTTTTTACGGCGGCGGCCCGGCCGGCATAAAGGTCCACCGGAATGTAGCCAACCTTAGCAATGTTGGAGGAAATGTAACGGACAATCAGAGAAAAGAAAGGGGCCAGCAAAAAATGAACGGCCAGCCCAGCATTCTTCATGCTGCGGTAAAGATGTTTTTTAACCAGAAAGCTGAATTCTTCTTTGCTGAAAATCATTTTGTTGGCGGTGAAGAAAATGGGGCGGGGAACGGTTTTGAAGAGGACGGCCACATCTTTGTAGCTGCCGACATGATTACCCACGATAATGTTTGGCCCTTCCCGGACAAAATTTTCTTCACCTTTAACGACCAGTTTTTTGGGGAAGAGCGCCAGGTTGCTCAGGCGCTGGATAACTTTTTCAAAACTTTTTAATTCTTCTTCAAACGTCTTCGGCATGGGTTAAATATTTTAACCCAGAATTTTTTTGATTTCAAAAGAAAACTTGAACAAAAAAATATCCAGGCTCAAGAAATTTTAAAACCGGAAATTTTCCAGAAACAGACAGGCCGCTTATGATTAATACGATTAAAAAGAAGATAAAAGCTGCCGGCAATTTCTGGCTTTGACTTCCAGCTCTTTTTTCTGCGACTCCAGCCGCTCGGCTTTACGGGTCCAGCCCCTGAGCCGGGCCTGGCTGATAAGCTGTTCTGCCTGTTTGATTTCCTGCTCAAAGAGGTTAGCGGCCAGGGTTAACTCTTGACGGGCATTTCTACTATCTTTCAACTTCAGGTAGGTCTGGCCCAGGAAATAGTGTCCGTCGTCAAAAGTGCGGTCAATCTTCAACGATTGCTGAAAATTCTCACTGGCTTTCTTCCATTCTTCCCGGCGAAAATTTATCAGCCCCAGAATGTAATAAGGCAGGTAATAAGAAGAACTTATTTCCAGAGCAGTCCGGCCATCGGCTTCCGCTTCCGCCAGGCGGTTGAGCATCAGATAGCTCAGGGCTCTTAAAGCATAGCCAAAAATCTCATAACTTCCCCCAACCTCAATCAGAGCCTCCAGGCTTTCCAGAGCGCGCGTCCAATCAGCCATCTCCACCAGAATCAGGCTCTGGTAATAAAGCGCTTCTTCCTGGTCAGGAATGACTGCGGTTATAGCCTGAAGATGGTCAAGGGCCTGTTCATACTCTCCTTTTTCTCTGAGGATAAGCGCCATCAGCAGATGCGGTCTGGGCATCTCCCCATCAATGGCCAGAGCTTTTTCCAGGTATTTTTCTGCTTCCTCATATTTTTTGCCAAGGAAGGCTAACTCCCCGAGCTCACCCATCGCCCGGGGATGTTCAGGGTTTTTCTGCAAAGTCAGGTTAAACCATTTTTCTGCCTGGAGAATTTCTCCCCGGCTTTTCTGAAAAAGTCCGAGTAAAAAGTACGGGAGCGACCAGTCCGGTTTAAGTTCCATAACCCTGGTCAGGTTCGCGTCCTCAGCCGTCAGAAGCTGCACCAGCGCTTTAAAAAGCAGGGCCTCCAGGTCATCAGGATTGCTCTTTAAAACTTTATCCAGCTCTTCCAGAGGCTGGTTAAGAACCTGCTTTTTAAAAGCTCCGATTGAAAATAAATCTCGGAGGTAGGAAAGCCTGAGCTCGGCTGATTCTTTCCCGAATCGGTTTTTTATAAGGCTGAAAAA
>JBBIRN010000132.1:0-6606 GCA_037441785.1 Candidatus Aminicenantota bacterium
AAAGAGCCACCCACCAGACCAGGAGAAAAAAGGCTGGCCATCCAGGTTGAGACCATCCTTTAAGTTATGCTGATTTTGAGGGCCTCATCCCCGAAGGTCAGTACGGTGCTGGCCAGGTGGAAATCTGGGACCGCGGCTACTATCTAATCCTGGAAGAAAACGAGAAAATGAAAGAGATGTTAATCCTGGGGAAAAAGCTCAGTGGCGTATACACCCTGGTAAAAATAAAGGATAAGGAGAATAAAGCCAGAAACCTCTGGCTTTTTTTCAAAAACAAAGATCAGACCAAGAAAGTCAGGCAGAAAGATGAACCAGCGCTTTAAAACAAACTCAGTGTTACGAATTTCATTGTTTTTATTACTGGCGAGCTTCTGTCTCTCCGGGCAGCAGCTTTTGGCTCAGGAAACAGGAAAATCAAAAAACACTTTGACTGAACAACAATTAACGGTTGTCGCCGACCGGATAAAATCACTGGGCCTGGCTGAGGAGAAAGCCTATGAGTTTCTCCTGCGGCTGACCTCGGTAGGCGGACGCCTGACCGGAAGCCCTCAGGCGGAAGAAGCCGTGGGCCAGGCCGTCAAGTTGATGAAAGAACTCGGCCTAGACCGGGTCTGGACTGAGCCAGTAACGGTCAACCGCTGGGTCAGGGGTGAAAAGGAAATCGGGCTGGTTAAAAGCCGCAAATTTGGTCAGCATAAAATAAACGTGGCGGCTCTGGGCAACAGCCGGGCCACACCCGGAGAGGGGCTGGAAGCTGGCCTGGTAGAAGTCCACTCTTTCCCAGAACTGGAAAGGCTCGGGGAGAAGGTTATTAAAGGCCAGGTAGTTTTTTTCAACCAGCCGATGGACCGCACTCTAATCAATCCATTTGCTGCTTACGGCCAGGCGGCCCAGTTCCGGGTGAAAGGTGCTTCGGCCGCAGCCAAGTACGGAGCGGTGGCGGTTATGGTTCGTTCGGCCACCTTGAGGATAGATGAGCACCCGCATACTGGCTTGATGACCTATGAAAGCGGCTTACCTGAAATACCAGCTGTTTCCGTGGCCACTGCTGACGCGGAAAAAATAAGCCGGTGGCTAAAGGAGGACCCGGAGACCAGAGTTTTTCTGAAAACCAGCTGCCAGCAGCTCGGACCGGTTGTCTCTCATAACGTAATTGGAGAGTTAACCGGAGCGGAATATCCTGAAGAAATAATCCTGGCTGGCGGACATTTGGACAGCTGGGACCTCAGTCCCGGAGCTCATGATGATGCGGCTGGCTGTGCCGTGGCCGTTGAAGCCTTGCGGTTGATAAAAGCCTGCGGCCTTAAACCAGCCAGAACCATCAGGGCCGTGCTTTTCATGGATGAAGAATTTGGCGGAACCGGTGGACGGGTCTACGCCAGCTCGCCTCGGAGAGCCGGGGAAAAGCATCTTCTGGCCATAGAACAGGACCAGGGTGGTGGAGTTCCGCTGGGACTGGCCGTGGGCAAAAACCCGGAACTGCTCCAGAAAATCTCTCCGCTGGCCAGAGTTCTCCAGCAGCTCGGGCTGCACTGGGTAAAAAACGGTGGTGGGGGAGTGGACATTTCTCCTCTGGTTGAACAGGGATGTTTAGCTGGAACTATTGTGCCTGATGCGCAGCGCTACTTTGATTTCCATCATTCAGCCCTGGATGTGCCAGCCGCCGTTCACCCGCGGGAGCTCCAGCTTCAGGCACTGGCTCTGGCTTTAACACTTTATTATTTTTCGCAGGAAGGAATCTAAATGTACCTGAGTTTTATCTGGCACTTTCATCAACCAATTTATCGGCATCCGGAGACTGGTAAATTTCTTCTACCGTGGGTCAACTACCACACGACCAAAAATTACTGGCAGATGCTCAAGCTGGTAGAAACTTACGAATTTCCCTGCGCCATAAACCTTGTTCCCTGTCTGCTCGAGCAGATGGAAGATTATGCTCAGAACAGAGCCGAGGACCCGTTCTTTGATTCGCTTTTAAAAACCCCGGAAAAACTCAGGGCTGAGGACCTCAGCCGCTGGCGGCGCTTTTTCCCCGGTCTGGCAGAGGAAAAGTCAACCTCCGCTGCCCAGAAGAAGGTGCTGAACAGTTTTTTTTCTCCGCTGTTAGAGCCGGAGAAAAAAACCCGGGATGAGCTTCTTCACCTGAGGCAAAAAATCTTTCAGGAAATCTTTGGCTATTTTTCTGCTTTGAAAAATAAGAACTTACTGGAAATCACTCTTACGCCTTATTATCATCCGCTTCTACCTCTTTTGATTGACCTGGGTTTGGCCAGAAATGAAGCTCCAGAACTTCCTGACTTCAGCTATCCAGAAGATGCTGACTGGCACTTGAGGGAAGCCCGCCTGTATTTTGAGCGTCTGTTCGGCTTTTGTCCGCAAGGAGTCTGGCCCTCAGAAGGAGCGGTCAGTGCCGCTACCTGCCAGAGGATAAAAAACGCCGGGTTTAACCTGGCTTTTACCGACGAACATCTACTCTGGCAGAGTCTTGACCACCGGCCCGACCCGCTTCTTCTTTACCAGCCCTACGAATGCTCGGGTTTGAAAATCCTTTTTCGCGACCGGGAACTTTCGGACCTCATCGGGTTTGAGTACCACCGCTGGCCAGCAGACCAGGCAGTAGCAGATTTCTTCCGCCGGCTGGAAGTCAAAGCCAGTAAAAGCTCAGAAGAAGCCGTCTTAACCATCATTCTGGACGGAGAAAACCCCTGGGGAGCATACCAGAATAACGGACTGGATTTTTTACGAAAACTTTTTGAACAGCTTAAAAGCCAGCAGCGTTTTCTGCCCATCACTCCCTCTCAATATCTGATGTCTCACCATGCCTACAACAGGTTAAACCTGGTGGCTGGTACCTGGATGAGCAGTTTTTTTAAATGGGTGGGGCACCCGGAAAAAGTTAGAACCTGGAAAAGACTGGCAGAAGTGAGGCAAAGAAGAGCTTTTTCCCGCTACCTGGCTGTGGCTGAAGGTTCAGACTGGTTCTGGTGGGCTGGTGAGACGCAAGAACCGGAGTTTGACCAGCTTTTTTCTTCTTACCTTAATCTGGCTGACAGAGAGGGTGGAAGATGAAAAAAATGGCCTTTCTTTTTGCTGTTCATAACCATCAGCCGCTGGGCAATTTTTCTTCAGTTTTTGACCTGGCCTACCACCAGGCTTACTGGCCGTTTCTTCAGACGGTCAGCCAGTTCCCGGGTTTTCGTTTTGCCCTTCATTTTTCCGGTTTCCTCTGGGAATACCTGGAAAAAAGTCATCCAGAAGCCCTGGAGCTCATAAGAAAAATGAAAGAAGCCGGTCAGGTAGAGCTACTGGGAGGCGGGTTCTACGAGCCGGTTCTGGTCCAGATTCCCCAGCCCGACCGGCTGGCGCAGCTCCAGCTCATGGAAGATTTTCTAGCCCGGCATTTTAACTGCCGGCCATCTGGCCTGTGGCTGGCGGAAAGGGTCTGGGAACCTCATCTGGCTTCTTTTCTGGCCCGGGCTGGCTATAAATATACCCTGCTTGACGAAGAGCATTTTCATTATGCTGGCATAAAAAACATTCACGGCTATTACGTGACCGAAGACGAAGGTCTGGCCTTTAACATTTTCCCCATTGACAAGACTCTGCGCTATTACATTCCGTTTCGTTCCCTTTATGAACTGGAAGATTACCTCAACAAAATCCTGGCTGCCGGCTGGGATACAGCCATCATCGGTGATGATGGAGAGAAATTTGGCCTCTGGCCCGGCACCTATGGCTGGGTTTACCAGGAAAAATGGCTGGAAAAATTCCTGCGTTTTCTGGAAGAAAAAGAAATAGAAATGGTGACCTTCTCCGATTACTTGAAAACCAGGCCTGCTCTGGGTCGGGTTTACCTGCCACCAGCTTCTTACGAAGAGATGATGGAATGGGTGCTGCCTCCGGAAGAACAAAAAACTTTTATCGGACTGAAAGCCAGCCTGCCGTCAGAAATGAAACATTTTCTGCGCGGCGGACAGTTCCGTGAATTCGGGCTCAAGTATTATGAAAGCCATCATCTGCGCTGCCGGCAGATTCAGGTTTCCAGAGAAGTCAACCAGCAGCCTGACCCGGTGGCCAGGCAGGAGCTTTATCAGGCTCAGTGTAATGACGCCTACTGGCACGGCGTCTTTGGTGGTCTCTACCTTCCTCATTTAAGAAGAGCCGTTTATCAAAAACTGGTCTCAGCCTGGTCCAGGTTGAAACTCAGCCCGGGCTGGAAAGAGGAAGATTTTGACCTGGATGGCCAGCCAGAATATTTCCTCCAGCATGAACCTTTTTGTCTCTGGTTTAAACCAAACCGTGGGGGAGCCATCACCGAGCTTGATTATTTACCAGGAAAAACTAACCTGACTGATTGTCTGACCAGACGGGTAGAATTCTACCACCTTTATTCCACTACCTCAGACCAGTCCGGTACAGGCAAGTCCATACATGAAATTCCCAGAGTTTTATCTGAGGAAGTAAAAAAGTGGTTAAAGTTTGACCATTATCAAAGGTTTTCCTTCCTGGAAAGAATCTATCCGGTTAACCTGAGGCCTGAGGTTTACGAGTCAGATTATGCCCAGTCACCCGGACCGTTTGTAGAAAAACCTTTTGCGGTCGGGTGGCAGGGTGCAGCTCTGGTGGCCAGCCGGTCAGCCGAGGTAAACAGCAGCCAGGGCCCAGCCAGAATAACTCTGAGCAAAAAAATAATCCCTGGCCCAGAAGGATTAAACTTTGCTTACGAAATAGAAAACCTGGAACAGAGCCAGATAAGCCTGGCCTTTATCTCGGAATGGAACCTGGCCCTTTTTGAAAATGAATTTAAACTGAAAAACGATAAAATCATTTTTTACCAGGAAAAGCTGGCCTTAGAAGCTGAGAAGGTTTCAGAAATCTGGGAATTTCCGGTTAAAACCGTTTCTCAATCAGAAAAAGATTTTGAGGTCATCACCCAGGGCCTGAGTTTTCACCTAGTCTGGCGTCTGGTACTGGAGCCAGGCGAAAAGCAAATTCTGAACATAAGGTTGGCCGAAATTCAGAAATATAGTCCCGAGAATTAGACACTTAAAACAGTTGTTATTCAGGGTTGGTATGCTATAATTAACTGATAAGAAATTCAAAACGGGGAATTTGGAAAGGACCTGATGAACAATAAAAAATATTTTTGTTTAGTTTTGCATTCTCATATTCCTTATGTACTTAACCACGGAACCTGGCCTCATGGGCTGGACTGGCTGAACGAAGCTGCGGCCGAAACTTATTTGCCTTTGCTTCAGGTGTTGAAGAGATTGGAAAACGAAGGATACCGGGCCAACCTGACCATCAGCTTTACGCCGGTGCTTATGGAGCAGCTGAGCAGCTCGGCTTTCAAGCAGGGTTTCGTGGATTACCTGACCATGAAGCTGGAAGCGGCTGTTAACGACTACCTTTATTTCCGGCATACCGGACAGAAAGAGTTTGAAACTCTGGCTCTCTTCTGGCGCAACTGGTATGAAAGGATAAGTAAGTTTTTCATTGATGATTTGCATTCCGACTTGCTCTCGGCTTTTCGCCAGTTACAGGATGCAGGGGCCGTGGAAATTACCACCTCGGCCGCTACCCATGGTTATTTCCCGCTTCTGGCTCGCGATGAAAGCATTGCCTTTCAGGTTCAGCAGGGGAAACATACCTACGCCCGTTATTTTGGCCGGCAGCCAGCGGGTTTCTGGTTGCCCGAATGTGCTTACCGGCCAGGTTACATCTGGACCAGGCCCATCGGCCAGAGCCGAAGCTACAAACGCCGGGGAGTGGATGAAATCCTTGGTCAGGCGGGACTGAAATACTTCTTTGTTGATGCCCACCTTTTAAAAGGTGGAGAAGCTAAAGGCGTTTATTTAGAAAAATTTCCAGCCTTAAAGTACCTGTGGGAAAAGTATAAAGCCAGGGCTAAAAGCAAACCTATCCGACCTGATGACCTTTACCAGCCGTACCTGGCCTATCCTTCGGGCGTCAGCTTTTTGGCCCGTGATGAGGTCACTGGCCAGCAGGTCTGGAGCCGGCACTCTGGCTACCCCGGAGATGGTAATTACTTAGAATTTCACAAAAAACATTTTCCGGGCGGACACCGTTACTGGAAAATCACCTCCAGCTCTTCCGACCTGGCTGACAAATTACCTTATGACCCGAATTTAGCCCTCAGCCGGGTGGAAGAACATGCCAGACATTTTGCCTGGCTGCTTAATGACATACTTAAAGATAGGGAAGAGGGGATAATTACCTCACTTTACGATACTGAACTCCTGGGCCATTGGTGGTTTGAAGGTCCAGAATGGCTCTACCAGGTGGTTAAGAATCTTAACTCTGAAAGTTCACAGGTAAAATTAATTAAAGCTTCTTCAGCCCTGGAAGAGATTCCACCCGTGACCATGGTGTCTCTGCCAGAAGGCTCCTGGGGAGAAGGTGGTTTCCACTGGATCTGGTTTAACGACGAGAATTCCTGGATCTGGTCCAGGATATATGAGGTGGAAGAATTGTTCTGGAACCTTGTTTCTGAACCAGAACTTTTCCAGCGGACCGACCCGAGGCTGGTAAAAATGCTGGCCCAGGAAAAGTTCTTGCTGGAAAGTTCCGACTGGCCCTTCCTCA
>JBBIRN010000133.1:0-6539 GCA_037441785.1 Candidatus Aminicenantota bacterium
TTCCTCAAATAATTCTTTTATGCTCTTTTCCCGGCTCTTCTTTTCCAGAGAAAAATTCTGGGTTAACTTCCCGAGGTCCACCACCTGGACGAGTTTCTTGAAATTATTTACCAGCACGACCTCTGGCGATTTCAGGTCAAAACCGTAATTCTGGCCATCTTCCAGGTACAGCCAGGCTTCTTTTTTTTCTGGCGTCAGGGATAGATGGCCGACCCGCGACAGGGTAACCTGGAACTTGTCTACCTCTTTGGGCTGATAAACAAACACCTTCTGCCAGGTTTCATCCTTTCCTTTACCCTGAACGAAAAGCACTTTCCCCGGCAATGATTCAACAAAATGGCCTGGTTCCACCGCCAGTGTTATTCTGGTTAGCACGGAATTGACCATAGTTTGCAGCCAGCGGTAGTTGGCAGCCGGTGTCAGCCAGAAGGTAAAACTGGTCGTGATAAGCCAGAAAACCAGCCCCAGAGCAAAAACTGGTCTTAGAATTTTTCCGGGGGTAAAACCAAGCACTTTCAGGCCGTCAATTTCCCCATCAGTAGAAAGCCTGGCCAGCCCGCCCAGCACACCGGCCATAAAAGCCAGGGGAAGGGCCAGGGCAATTATGGAAGGCAAAAGATAAAACAGAACTTTAAGAACTACCAGAAAAGGAACATTTTTAGAAATGAAGATTTCTGCCAGGTAGAAAACCTGATTCATAAACAAAAGAAAAACAATAAAACTGAGCGCCAGCAGAAAAGAAGGGGCAATTTCCTTCAGAAGATAACGGTCAAGAATTTTCATTTAATTCCAGGCCTGGCGCTACAAGAGATATAACGGCTACAACGATTAAAAATTTTACTTTATCACACAGAAAAAAGAAAGGCCGCCCTCAGCTGGCGCTGAAGGCGGCCCTATTTTCAGGTCTCTGATTCAGGCCTCAATACATGTCGCTGGGCGGAGTGGGATAGGAAGACTTCTTCTCTTCTTCTGGAATTTCCGTGACGCAGGCTTCGGTGGTGAGCAGCAACCCGGCAATGCTGGCCGCATTCTGGAGGGCGGTACGCACGACTTTGGTCGGGTCTACGATACCGGCTTTGACCATGTCTTCGTACTTTTCAGTCAGGGCATTGAAGCCATAATCCTGTTTCATTTCCCTGACTTTTTCCACGACTATTGAACCTTCAAAACCGGCATTTTCAGCAATCTGACGGAGGGGTTCTTCCAGAGCCCGACGGACGATCTGGACACCAATCTGCATATCACCATCAAGGTTGAGTTTGTCCAGAGCTTTCTGGCAGCGCAGGAGAGCCACTCCACCACCAGGCACAATACCCTCTTCCACCGCCGCCTTAGTGGCGTGCATAGCATCTTCCACTCTGGCTTTCTTTTCTTTGAGTTCGGTTTCGGTGGCCGCACCAACTTTAATCACCGCCACTCCACCGACCATCTTGGCCAGTCTTTCCTGGAGTTTTTCTCTGTCATAATCAGAAGTGGTTTCTTCAATCTGAGTTCTGATCTGCTTGATTCTGGCCTGAATTTCGCTCTGTTTGCCTTTGCCTTCCACGATGGTGGTGTTGTCTTTATCAACCACCACTTTGGCGGCTTCGCCCAGCCAATCGATGGTGACGTTTTCCAGTTTTACACCAATATCCTCGGTGATAACCTTACCACCGGTCAGGATGGCAATATCTTCCAGCATGGCTTTGCGTCTATCACCAAAACCGGGCGCCTTAACGGCACAGCACTGGAGTGTGCCTTTGAGCTTGTTAACCACCAGAGTGGCCAGAGCTTCACCTTCCACTTCCTCGGCTACGACCAGCAGGGAACGACCCATTCTGGCCACGCTTTCCAGAAGTGGCAGGAATTCACGCAGGTTGGAAATCTTCTTTTCATGGAGCAGGATTAACGGGTTCTCCAGCACGCACTCCATTCTTTCCGGGTCGGTGATGAAATAAGGAGAAAGGTAACCGCGGTCAAACTGCATACCTTCAACGAATTCCAGAGTGGTTTCCAGGCCCTTAGCCTCTTCCACCGTAATAACGCCATCCTTGCCAACTTTTTCCATGGCTTCGGCGATAATTTTGCCGATGCTTTCATCGTTGTTAGCAGAAATGGCGCCGACCTGGGCAATCATATCGCCAGTCACTTCCCGGCTCATGGTTCTGAGCTCTTTAATTACTTCTTCCACTGCCCGGTCAATGCCTTTTTTAATCAGGTTGGGGTTGCGACCGGCGGTCACATGCTTGATGCCTTCAGTATAGATTATCTGAGCCAGTACTGTGGCCGTGGTGGTTCCATCACCCGCTACATCTGAAGTTTTGGAAGCCACTTCCTTAACCAGCTGCGCACCCATATTCTCCCAGGGGTCCTTGAGCTCTATTTCTTTGGCCACAGTCACACCGTCCTTGGTGCTGGTCGGAGAACCGAATTTCTTATCCAGAATAACGTTCCGGCCTCTGGGGCCAAGCGTGGCTTTAACCACGTTGCTCAGAATGTTAACTCCCCTTAACAAAGCCTGTCTGGCTTCATCTCCAAGAATAATTTGTTTTGCCATGGTCTACCTCCTTTAATTCTCTCTTATTTGGATATAACGGCCAGGATTTCATCCTCGCGGACGATTACATGCTCAACGCCGTCAATGGTCACTTCTGTGCCGCTGTATTTCCCGATGAGCACCCGGTCACCCTTTTTAACGGTCAGAGGAATAACCTTACCGTCCTCGGTCACCCGTCCCTGGCCCACTTCAATTACTTCAGCCTCCTGTGGTTTCTCTTTGGCCGTGTCAGGAATGATAATGCTTCCCCTCTTAACTTCCTGTTCTTCAATCCTTCTGAGAAGAACTCGGTCATACAAGGGTTGGATCTTCATGATTACCTCCTTTTTAAGATTATTTTAGCAGTCTAATTTATCGAGTGCTAATTATAAAATATGACAAAAAAGTTGTCAAGGTTTTTTAAACCGGAATTTAGCAGATTACTGGGGAGAGTGCTAATTTCTGCGCTTTATCTTAAGCGCCTTAAACCGGTTATGGAGGGTATTCCTGTGGACTCCTAAAGCCTGGGCCACTTTGCTCTTGTTTCCCTGATACTTTCCCAGAGCCATTTCAATGTAAATCTTTTCAAATTCTTCCAGTGCTTCTTTTAGATGAATTTCTTTTTCCACCATATCCCGGATGAGGTTTTCCAGTTTCTGATGGATGGTCATTTCTTCAAATTTTTTGCTCATTTCCCCCTCCCTTGCCTTCAAACTTTTTCCAGGCTTCAGTAAAACGCTTTTCCAGACTGTCCGGGATTAAAACAGTAAAACTTTTAGCCACTTTTAAGCAAGCCGGCGCCAGCTTTGATTTGACCAGAGCTTCCCTTTCAAAGTTGAAAACCAGAAGGCCAAAAACAATGACCGCGCCAATCAGGATGCCTTTAAGCAAGCCAAAAAGCCCGCCCAGAAGGTGGTTGGTCAGGCTGAGAGTGCCCTTCATCAGCTTGGTCAGGATGAAGGAAATAAGCCAGCCAAGTAATAAAACCGCTATAAAAACAATCAGAAAGGCCAGACAATTCCGCCAGAAATCAGAACTGATAAACTTAAACAATTTCCAGGAAACCCAACCATAATACCTGGAAGCCAGAATAATCCCACCAACCACCGCCAGAAGGCCAATAACCTGCCGGAGTAAACCTTTAATCAACCCGAGAATAAAAGTTATCAGCAGGATGATGATTAAGATGACATCCAGCCAGTTGAGGCTCATTGGTTTTTCCTTTCTTTTAGTCGCAAAACCATGTCATAGTGCCCTTCTCTTATCTGGCCGAATTTTACGCCTGGTTTTATCTTCCCGTGAAAATCCGAACCGGCTGTAACCACCAGGTCAAACTCCCGGGCCAGAGAATAATAATAGGCAGTTTGTTCAGCCGTATGATAAGAGGTAAAAACTTCCAGACCCTGCAGGCCAAGTTCTTTCAACCTGGTCAGGTCTTCCCGCGTAGTTTTCTGAAAATATGCCCCGGGATGAGAGAGCACCGGCACACCACCCGTCTCTGGCGCTAGACGCAAAACTTCTTCCAGGCTGATATGCTTTTTGGGCACATAGGCCAGACCGCCTTCAGCAAAAAAATCCTGATAAAAAAGATATGGCGCTAAAGGTTGTCCTTTTTCATCAAAATACTTTTGTAGCCGTGGATTTTTCCGGCTTTCGGTCTTGTTCAGCACCACCTGAGCGATTTTTACTCCCAAGGGAGGAACTCCCTGACATTCCTGCCAGACCTCTTCCCATTCCACCTCAAGGCCCAGCTCTTTTAACCTGGCCACTCTGTTCCGAGCTTCTTCCAGGCGGGAATGTTCCATTTTTTTTATGATGTGATGAATGGCCTCGCTTTCCCAGTTGACCAGCGGTAGCTGTAGATGAAACTCCCGCCCATCGTAAACCGTGGTGACCTCCACACTGGGTATTACCTCAACTCCATAATGACGGCCGATTTCCACGGCCTCGGGATAAGCAGAAACAGTATCGTGGTCGGCAATGGCTATGGCTCGAAAACCATTATCCCTGGCCATAATCACCAGGTCTTCTGGAGAAAAATCTCCATCACAGCTGAAAAAAGAATGAACATGAAGGTCAACCAACCCGTTTTCCATGAAAATTTCTCTAATCTTCCACAATTAACGCTACGGCAAATCGTTCTTCCCGGTGAGCAGGTGGTATATTTCCAGGTATCTTTTAGCCGTCTGTTCTATGATATGTTCAGGCAAAGCTGGTGGGGGTGGAGTCTTCCTGTCCCAGCCAGTGCTGATAAGATAATCCCTGACAAACTGCTTATCCAGACTCGGCTGCGGTTTTCCCGGTGCATAGGTGGCCAGGGGCCAGAACCTGGAGGAATCAGGCGTAAACAATTCATCTACCAAGATGAGGTTTCCGTTTTCATCCAGCCCGAACTCAAACTTGGTATCAGCGATAATGATGCCCTTGGAGATAGCATAAAGAGCAGCCTTCTGATAAAGTTCCAGGCTTATCTTGCGGATTTTTTCTGCCAGCTCTTCCCCGGTAATTTTTTCCATTTCTTTAAAGGTGATATTTTCATCATGTCCTACCTCAGCTTTGGTAGAAGGAGTAAAAATTGGTTCTTCCAGACGGGAAGATTCCTGTAAACCTTTGGGCAGCTTGAGACCACAGACCTTACCGGTTTCCTGGTATTCCTTCCAGCCCGAGCCAGACAGGTAGCCTCTTACCACACATTCAACCGGAATAACCCTGGCCTTCTTGACCAGCATGGACCTTTTTTCCAGAATTTCTGCCAGCGCCTGGAGTTCCTCAGGAAAATCAGAAATTTCCGTTGAGATCATGTGGTTCGGACAAATCAGGGCTGTGTAATCAAACCAGAACCTGGAAAGCTGGGTCAGGACTTTTCCTTTGTAGGGAATAAGAGAAGGCAGGACGAAATCAAAGGCAGAGATTCGGTCAGTAGCGACGATTAATAATTTATCTCCCAGGTCAAAAACATTGCGCACTTTGCCCTTTTTAAAAACCGGAATTCCAGGCAGCTCAACCTCACCGATTGCTTTTTTATCTATCATAATTATCTCCTTTTAAGATAATGGTACCAGCGGCCCACAGAATTTTCTTAGATATATTAAATAAATTAAAGGATAAAATCAAACCAGCCGATGACTATTTCAGCCCGATAAAATTTAACAACCGGCCCGTGTTATTTTTATCTCTGCGGTAAGAAAGAAGGTCTGGCTGGCATCTGGTACATAAGTCAACCTGAAATATGTTTTTTGCGGGCAGGCCTGCTTCCTCGGTCAGAAGTAACAGATTGGCCTTTCTCAGGTCCAGGTAAAAATGCCCGGCTTTTTCGGCAGGCTGGAAAATTTCTTCTACCCGGAAACCGTTCTGATGGAATTGTTCAAAAACTTCCTGACCGACTTCGTAGCAACCTTGTTCTATGCAGGGCCCAAAACCAGCCCAGAGGTCAATAGGGGACGAGCCAGACTTTTTCTCCATAATCTCCAGGGCCCGAAGAAGTATTTTTTCCTTTGTTCCCCGCCAGCCGCAGTGGACCGCGGCCACTACTTGATGGGTTCTATCAACCAGAAAAACTGGCAGGCAATCTGCGGTTTTAACTATCAACAAAAGCCCTCTGGTTCCGGTGATCAGGCCATCACCTTTAATTTCATTTTCCGGGCGATGCTCAAGAAAAATAACCCGCTCCGAATGCTGCTGTTTCATTTCTACCGGGATAAAAGACGGGAATTCTGTCTCCAAACTTCTCCGGTCAAACCTGGCCTGGCCAAAGCCATGGACCAGCCAGGGAACTTTTGACCAGTCTTCTATCTGGTAATACCTCATTTCCGCAGTCATGTCTTTTCTTATAGCCCGGACACCGGCCCAAATCAAGAGCCCGAAAATGTTTTTAAAGTTTAACATTATTCAGGACGGACTTATTCCGGGACAGTTTTAAATTCGATTTACTTAAGTTAAGATGAGATTAACCTGGAGGATTTAAGGATGGGCTCAAAACCATCCTTTTCTGGATTAAAATCACTGTTAATGAGGTATAATTTCT
>JBBIRN010000134.1:0-6499 GCA_037441785.1 Candidatus Aminicenantota bacterium
CAGAAAAAGGTACCTGGAGCTGCAGGTAGAAGTTAATAAACTGACCAGAGAAAAAGAAAAGTTAGAAGAAGAGATAAAAAAACTGGAAACCGACCCCCGGGCCATTGAAAAAGAGGCCAGAGAGAAACTCTGGTTAGTAAAACCAGAAGAAAAAATCCTGGTTAAGAGTAAAGAAAAGCAAAATTAATACCTGAATATCGGCATAAGTGACCAGACAGCTGGTTGGGCCAGGACTCTCATTATCCGGCTGTAAACATTCATCATCTCCGAATAATAAATAAGCTCTTGAAGTTCGGTTTGTTTTCCCAGAAAAAGGTCAAAGAGTTTCCTCTTCTTCGGCCAGACCACCAGCCTGACTGCCTGTTCGGCTGGAATTCCAGCCAGTTTTTTAGCTACATTTATGGCAGTATCTAACCCGCCCAGCTGGTCAACTAATTTGAGTTCCAGCGCCTGGTGGCCGGTCCATACCCGGCCCTGACCAATCCTGTCCACCTCTTCCACCGGTAGGTTTCGGGCTGTGGCCACCCTTTCCAGGAATTGCTGGTAGATTATCCGGATTTGATTTTTCAGGGCCGCTCTTTCTTCGGGTGTAAACTCGCGGTAGATGGAATAAGCATCGGCCTCTTTACCAAAAACTATTTTTTCTGTTTTTATGCCGAGCTTCTGCATTAGTCCGGCGAAACTGAACTTGCCGGAGATTACTCCGATGGAGCCGGTCAAGGTTTGGGGCTGGGCAATGATGTAGTTACCCGCCAGAGAAATCCAGTAACCACCTGAGCCAGCCAGACCAGACATGGAAACCACCACGGGCTTTTCTTTCCTGGCCATGAGCATTTCATGCCAGATGACATCTGAGCCCAGAGCTGAGCCACCCGGGCTGTCAACCCTGACGACAATGGCAGCCACCGAGCGGTCAGCGGCTGCTTTCCTTATCCAGCGGGTAAAGGTTTCACTCCCGAGCGCTACCATCTGGCCTTCACCGTTGATTATGGCGCCGGAAGCAAAAATCAGAGCCAGTTTCTGACCCCGGTTAAGCCCAAAAACCTCTGGGTTGAGGCTGGCGTATTTTTCGTTGGTTATCTTGGTAAGCTCGGGCAGTTTTTTATAACCAGCCTCGGCGAAAAGGTTATCTTCATAGGCCAGGCCATCAACCAGGCCAGCTTTGAGCGCTTCCTGGGCTTGAAACGAGCCGCGGTCAATCAGCTCTTTCATTTTCTCCGGCTTAACTTTCCTGGCGGAGCTTATGGTGTTGAGGTAGGTTTCAAAAAAGTCCCGGTAGATGGATTCCATCATTTCTTTGTGTTCTGGAGTAAAGCCTGTTTCCGTAAACTGATTGTAAGCGGTCTTGTATTTTTCTATGTGTTCAAACTCGGCTTTGATGCCCAGCTTATCCAGAGTGCCTTTGAAAAACGGAATTTCGGCCGCCAGGCCGTTAAGTCCCAGCCAGCCCAGCGGATGGATGATGATTTTATCGCAGGCAGAGGCTAAATAATATTCTTGGTCAGCGTCCGGAGCTTCTTCAAAATAAGCTATGGCTGGTTTGCCAGATTTTCTGAATTCCAGGATGGCTTCCCGCAGTTCGTTCATCTTGGCCCAATCGGCCTCCAGAAGTCCGAACCTCAAAACCACAGCTTTTATCCGGGGGTCACGGCTGGCTTTTTTCAGATTTAGCCAGGTATCGTAGAGGGACATGATTTTGCCCTGGAAAAAATCAGTGAGCTGAGGGCCAGCGTTGTAATCATCCAGCCGGCCGTCAAGTTTTATTTCCAGGTAAGCATTGTTGGCCACTTCCACCTTTTCAGGCCGGAAAAAAGAATAAACCATAGAGAGCAGGACCACCAGGCCCAGGATAAAAAAGAAAAGAATGATCAAAACCCAGATGGTTTTTTTGTTCATCTTTCCTCCTGTGTCTGATATTTTAACGGGATTCTGGCTGGAAATAAATATGGAACCAGTATTTTAACTGGAGAGGCTGTGATTTAAAGCCTTCATAAATGATAAAACAGCTCGGGACCCCGACTTTAGGAGACAGTTTTCCTGGGGTGTTTAAACCTTTAGGTATTTGACAAAAATCGCTTCTCAGTCCAGAATTAATCCTGTTTGTTATTTATTTGCTCTAGGTCAGGCCATCAGAGAGGCAGAGTTGAAAAACAAGCGGACGCAGCTAAAAATCCTATTGATTTTTTCCGCGGTTTTGTTTCTGGCTGTAAAAGGTCAGGTTTTAGCCCAGAAGCCTCTGCCTTCTCACCCCAGCAACATAACCGTTTTCTTTTCGCCGGCCAACCCACTAAGCCAGGGGAAAATAAGAGTTCTGGTAGTAGCGGAGCAGCCAATTTCAGAAGCTAATTTTTCGGTCCGGCTGGTAGGGGAAGGTAGCTCTCTGAGTTTAACCAGGTATCGCCAGGGTGGAGGGCCGCCATTCTGGCAATGGTGGCAGGGCCAGGTAACCGGTAAAGCACCTCTGCAGCTGGAAGTCCTGGATGGCCGTAAAAAAGTTGTTTTCAGCCAGGTGCTAACTGAAGAAAAAAACACCAGAACAGAGGCAGGCATCTTTTTTTGGGAAGCCAGAGAAAGCTGGAGCCATAGCTGGGAAAACCTTTTTTCGGCCTGGATAGAAGCTCTTTTCCAGGATTCAGGAGAAGATGATTCCTGGCCCAGGTTAGACCTGGTGCTTAAGGATGAAAAGAGGAACTTTCTTTATAACCACCTCGGCCTTTTTGAAGAAGGGGAGAAACTTCTGCTGGAACCTGATTGTGCTGACAACCCTTTTTTCTTAAGGGGTTACTTTGCCTGGAAGTGCCGCCTGCCCTTTGGCTTTCATGAGTGCAGCCGTGGTACTCTGGGCCGACCACCGGCCTGTGGCCGCTGGTTGACAAACGAAATGCCGGCCGGGACCGGTAACGAGCTCCAGAAATTTGTCCGGCTGATGCGCCTGGTCATGAACACTGTCCATTCCGGCACGGCCCGTACCAGGCTGGCTGAAGATTTTACAGATTATTATCCTCTGGCCCTTAAAAGGGAATACCTGAGGCCTGGAACGGTCTTTGCTGACCCCTATGGGCACACTCTGATGCTGGTGCGCTGGGTGCCGCAAACAGAAGAACGTCCTGGTGTTCTGCTGGCCGTGGATGCTCAGCCTGACGGGACGATTGGGATAAAGAGGTTCTGGAAAGGCAATTTTATTTTTGTTACTGAAAACGTCGTAGGTGAGCCCGGCTTCAAAGCTTTTCGGCCAATTGAAAAAATTAAGGGCCAGCTCAGGTTAAAAAGTAATCAAGAGCTAACTTCCGGGGAAAACAGCTGGGGCTTTTCCTTAGAACAGTATAAGATGCCAGCGGAAGAATTTTATGACCGCCTGGAAGGGCTTATTAACCCCTCTCCCCTGGACCCGGAAATAGCGCTAAGAGAACTTTACCGGGCGCTGCACGAACTTCTTCTGGTCAGGGTTGAGGCCGTGGAAATAGCGGAAAAATTTAAAAGAGAACATCCCGGCTACCTTATTCCTATGCCTGATGGGCCGGCTGTTTTCATTTCTACCGGGCCCTGGGAAGATTATTCCACCCCAAACCGCGATTTACGTCTTTTGATTGCTATGGACACAGTGAAGGAATTCATCGGTAAGGTGATGAAGCGGCCGGAAAGGTATAAGATTAAAAAAGGTGAATCCCTGACAGAGATTAACAAGAGGCTTGAAGATTTATCCGGTAAACTGGCTGATGAACTCAGCATTGTTTATCGCCGGTCAGATGGTTCTCCCTGGAAGTTAACCGTTAAGGAAATTCTGGAGCGAGAAGAAGCTCTGGAGATGGGCTACAACCCGAATGATTGTGTGGAAATTCGCTGGGGAGCACCGGCTGGCTCTGAGGAAATTTCCACCTGTAAGGGGCGAGCCCCCAGGAATCAGGTGGAAAAAATGGAAAAACTGAGAACCTGGTTTAAAAAAAGATTACACCCGCCCACCTGAGGCAGCACCCGCCGGTGAAGTAAATTTTTCTCTTGATTTTGTTTTTTCCCTGTGGCATCATAAAATCTACCTTTCTCATCGAGTTGCTCCTTCAAAAAAGGGGGAATCCGATCGGGATAGGTCGAGGAGGTTTTTTGTATGTCTTTAAAACTTTATGTGGGTAACTTGAATTACAGGACCACGGAGGAAAAACTGAAGGATCTCTTTTCTCAGTATGGAGAAGTTACCTCAGTTAACATCCTGCAGGGTCGGGGCTTTGGTTTCGTGGAAATGTCTACCGAAGAAATGGCTCAGGAAGCTAAGGCCAATCTTAACGGGACAGAATTTGACGGTCGTAAGATTATCGTCAATGATGCCAGGCCAAAGACAGAAAGAAAAAGCGGAGAAAGGCGTCCCGGAGCAGGTTCACAGCCGAGAAGAAATTTCCGCAGATTCTGATATTTTCTGACCTGGTAGATTTTAATTTCCCCAAATTTTAAGCCAGAAAGCAACGGTCTGCCTTTTTTGGGGAGAGGGTTTAACTGTTCTCTGAAGTAAACCTTTTTATCTTCTCTTCCGTAAACGCTCATGGAGTGAGCAGTGGAGGAGAAGAAAAATGTCCCCGAAAGGCAAAATAGCTGCTATCCTGGCGGTGCTAATTCTTTTCAGCACTAGCTGTCTGGTCTACGTGGAAAAAGCTGACCCCCAGACAGCAGCCCAAAAGTTTGCTAAAGCCAGACAAAAGATAGAGAAGATTTCTGCTTCTCGGCCCCGTGCCCCCCATAAACTTGTCTGTCTGGTTTACGACCCGGAAGAAGCTCAACTGGTAAAAATTTCTCTTCCTTACTGGATGGCTAAAAAGGGGGTTATCAGTTCTCTGGAAGAGGGAAATAATCACGGGCTGAAAAAGGCTGATTATCAATTTGAGACCAGGGCCGTAGAGGAAGCGTTATCAAAGATGCCGGCTGGGTTGCTGGTAGAAGTCGTGGACGAGGAAGAAAGAGTACTGGTCTGGCTGGAATGATTGTATACTATGGTTAGAAGATACCACAGGGGGACAGAATTCAGGCATGGAACAGAAACAGGTAAAGCTGGAGGAAAAGGAAATTGCCAGCCTGGTGGAGAGAATAAAACAGGGAGACAGGGAAGCTTTCATGAGGTTAGTTGAAGGTTATCAACAGAAAGTGTTTGTGGTGACCTATTCGCTGGTCAGGAACAGGGAAGACGCCCTGGACCTGGTTCAGGAAACCTTTCTCCGGCTTTATGAGAAGATAAACTCTTTCCGCCCTGGTGAGAATTTTCAGGGCTGGCTGATGCAAATAGCCCGGAACCTGAGCATTGATTTTTTAAGAAGGCAGATGGTCAGGAAAAAGGAAAGCCTTGATGAGCTGGACCTTGACCGGGAAGTTATGGCCGGTGCCCAATCAGACCCGGCCAGGTTTAACCCCGGCCAGATGTTACAGAAAGCAGTTCATCTTCTGCCGCCGCGCCAGAAAGACGTGTTTATTCTGCACCATTATGAAGAGCTCAAGTATGAAGAAATTGCCCGGCGGCTTAAGATTTCGGTGGGCACGGTTAAATCCCTGCATTTTAAAGCCATGCAAAGATTAAAAGAGATTCTTGCGCCTCAGTTAGGAGGCAACCAATGAAAGATTGTCGTCAGGTAAAAAATGAGCTGGTAGCTTATCTGAGCCAGGAGCTTTCTGAAGGGCAGAGGGTTGAAGTAGAAAAACATCTGCAGGGGTGCCTGGCCTGCCAGAGAGAGCTGGAAGAATGGAAAAAAGTTTTCCACCTGGTGTCTGAGGTCAAAGAGGAGGCTCAGACAGTGGCCAGTTCGATTGATTGGTCGGCCGAAGCCAGCAGGATAGTAGATAATACCTGGAAACCGATTCAGAAACAACCTGAAAAAAAACGGCGGTGGAGTTTCCCTGGCTGGAGATGGCAGCCGCTGGCGGCTGGGCTGAGCCTGGGGCTTTTCCTGGGAGCCATTCTAACCTATTTGCTGATTACTACCGGTCAGGTACGATTTTCTTCGCGCCAGCCTGATTCCAGCATCAACCTGCCCCAGGGGTTTGTAGAAAAGGTAGACCTGGAACTGGCTCGAAAACAGACCATCGGTTACTTAGAAACCAGCCAGTATCTCCTGAGTGAACTGCTTAACAGCCAGAAACCAGAAAACCTTTCCAGCCTTTTGACTTCCGAAAAGTTAAGAGAAGTCTTGACCGAAAAGAAGTATCTGAATAACCGACTGGACGACCTCAGGTTGATGAAGGCTAAAAACATCTGTGACCAGATTGAAATGCTGTTCCTGGAGTTGCTGCAGCTCAGTCCGCAGATGTCTGAAGCTGAGCTGGAGAAAATAAGACAGCTGGTGGAGGAAAAACAGCTTATCCTCAAGATAAATCTGGTCAAAAAAGAATTAGAGCAGGGTGAGGTGTGAAGTGAGAAAATTAGTTCCTACAAGCTTAATTTTAATAATATTTTTAGTGGCCACCTTTATTCCCACCTACGCTCAGGGGCAGTCCGGGGAGGATGAAAAATTATTAAACGAAGCTA
>JBBIRN010000135.1:0-6451 GCA_037441785.1 Candidatus Aminicenantota bacterium
CATAAGCGATTAAAATTTTGTTCATGAGCCTCCCCCGGAAATATTTTTTCTATATTATATCTGAAAAGAGTAAAGAATAAAACAGAACTCATGGGCCGGTAGCTTGTTTAGGGCCAATAATGACGGTATGGAAATAAGGGTTCTGCTGGTCTTGGTTTTTTATTTAGAAAAAAATCAGTTGCCTCTGAGGCAGTGCTTTAAGTATTAACCCCGGTTTAAAGCCCCCTATGACCCAGCAAGGAAAGGATAACGGAAAAAAGATTAAAGAAGATTATTTTTTAAAACTTCTCTTAGATTGACCGTTAGAGCCAGGGATGATCTGGTTGGGAAAAGCTTTACTGGCTTTTTAAAAAGGAACCGGTGGCCGCAAGCACAAAAATCGGGCGGAAAAAACTTTTTTGAGTTTTTCGGAAAATGAAGCCCGGCAGAAAAAAATGTTATCCTCAGGATGGAAGAAAAAAATTATTTTTCACGTCAAAAAAATGGTATTTTAGCTAAAGAAGGAGGCCAGATGAAAAAAGCGTTTTCCCGGTTTGTGGTCTTGGTGATGGTCCTGGGTTTAATCTATTCTTTTGGCTTAACCCAGACGAAAATCACCGGTGAATTATTCCCCGGGCTTAAAGCCAGAAACATCGGTCCGGCTAACATGAGTGGCCGGATTGGGGCCATTGAAGGAGTAGCCTCTGACCCGCGTATAATCTATGTGGGTGGGGCTGCGGGTGGAGTCTGGAAATCAACCGACGGTGGCCTGACCTGGAAGTCGGTCTTTGATGACCAGCCGGTAGCTTCTGTTGGGGCCATCGCCGTTTATCAGAAGAACCCCAGCCTGGTCTGGGTAGGGACCGGTGAAGCGGCGCCGAGAAATTCAGTCAGTGTCGGACGTGGCGTTTATCGTTCCCTTGACGGCGGAAAGACCTGGCAGCTGATGGGCCTGGAGAAAACAGAAAAAATTTCTGACATCATCATCCATCCGGATAATCCGGAGGTGGTGCTGGTGGGAGCCCTCGGACCAACCTGGGGAGATAGTCCGGAAAGAGGGGTGTTTAAAACTACTGACGGTGGCCGCACCTGGAAGAAAGTCCTTTACGTGAACGAAAAAACCGGTGTGGCTGATATGGCCATTGACCCGGCCAACCCCAACCACCTCATTGCCTGCCTGTGGGAACACCGGCGCTATCCCTGGTTTTTTAACTCTGGCGGTCCGGGCAGCGGGATTTATGTCAGCCATGATGCAGGAGAAACCTGGGTTAAGCTGAGCGAAAAGAATGGCTTGCCGGCCGGGGAGCTCGGCCGTTGCGGCGTGGCTTTTGCTGTCAACAAACCTGAGGTTGTTTACGCCCTGGTGGAAGCTAAAAAGAACGGGCTTTATCGTTCTGATGATGGGGGAGAAACCTGGCGGCTGGTTAACGGTGATAACGACATTCACAACCGGCCTTTTTATTACAGCCGTATCTTTGTCAACCCGGTAAATGAAAACATCGTTTACCTCTGTCAGACCCAGCTGAGAGTCAGTGAAGATGGAGGAAAAACTTTTAGACCATTGACTCTTTTTAATCAGGCCCATTCCGATTTTCATGCTCTGTGGGTAAGCCAGGATGGTGAGACCCTGGTAGTGGGCAACGATGGTGGTGTGGTAATAAGTCATAACCGGGGGCATACCTGGCGCTTTGTGGAAAACTTGCCTCTGGCCCAGTATTATCACATCAATTTTGATTTACAAATTCCTTATAACCTGTACGGCGGGCTGCAGGATAACGGCACCTGGATTGGTCCGGCCTATGTGCTTCCTGAGCGAGCCATCCAGTTTTACCACTGGAAAACCATCGGCGGCGGGGATGGCTTTGATGCGGCTCCTGACCCGGAAAAACCAGGCTGCGGGTACGGCATGTCCCAGGGTGGAAACCTTTTTTACTTTGATTTGAACCTGGGAACCACCAGGTCGGCGGTGCCCACGGAATCAGAGGTCAAACACAGGTTTAACTGGAATGCTGGTTTTGCCGTTGATCCTTTTGAGCCCTCTACCATCTACCTGGGCAGCCAGTTTGTCCATCGCAGCCGGGATAAGGGCAGGACCTGGGAAATAATCTCTCCTGACCTGACCACCAATGACCCGGAAAAGCAAAAACAAAAAGAAAGCGGCGGTTTAACCCTGGATGTGACTAACGCAGAAAACTATTGTACCATTCTGAGCATTGCCCCCAGCCCGGTGAAACAGGGGGTAATCTGGGTAGGGACCGATGATGGCCTGGTTCATTTAACCAGAGATGGAGGAAAAACCTGGGAACTGGTTTCTAAAAACCTGACTTCAGGCAAAAAACCGCTGGTGCCAGCTGGTGCGGCTGTTCCCCATATCAAACCTTCACATTTTGAGGCCGGGACAGCCTATGTGGTCTTTGATGACCATATGAGGTCAAATTTCACGCCTTATGTTTTTGTTACCCGTGATTTTGGACAAACCTGGAAAAGCCTGGTCACACCAGAAATTGATGGCTATTGTCGGGCCATAGAAGAAGACCCGGTCAAGAAAGA
Source organism: Candidatus Aminicenantota bacterium (assembly GCA_037441785.1). Classification (GTDB taxonomy): domain Bacteria; phylum Acidobacteriota; class Aminicenantia; order Aminicenantales; family Saccharicenantaceae; genus Saccharicenans. The sequence continues at coordinate 2,530 of JBBIRN010000135.1, forward strand.
CCTGCTTTATCTGGGCACAGAGTTTGGCCTGTTTGTCAGCTTGAACGGCGGGCAGAGCTGGTTTAAGTGGACCAGCGGGCTTCCTACCTGCCCGGTTTATGATATTGCTGTGCACCCGTTGGAACACGACCTGATCGTGGCCACTCACGGCCGGGCTCTGTACATCGTGGATGACATCTCTCCGCTGAGAGAACTTGCGGAAGAAATTCTGAAGAAAAAATTGCATCTTTTTAAAGTGAACCCGGCCATTCAGTTTGTCACCGGACGCACCAGTTCCTACATGAGCCCAGGAGACGGGGAGTTTAACGGCCAGAACAAGACCCTGGGGGCTTGCTTTACTTATTATTTGATACCTTCAGAAAAGAAACCTTCTGAGGACCAGACGGCGGAAACGTCTCCGCAAAGTCAGTTGATGTCACAATTTGCCAGACAGGGTGGACAGGCTCTGGCCATGATGAGGCAGATGGCAGGTGTTAGCGGTCGGGTTTCCATCACCATCCTGGACATTCAGGGTCGGGTAATCAGACAGATGAACGGCCCGGAAGAGAAGGGTCTAAACCGCGTTTACTGGGATTTCCGGGAAGTGGAGCCCACTCCGGTTTCTGATGAACCGGCGGCGACGTCCAGACAGGCGACTGCCAGCTTTTTTGGCGGCAGGGGTGGTATAACAGTTCCTCCGGGAATTTACACCGTTAAGATCAAGTATGAGGACCAGGAAGTCAGCCAGAGCTTTGAGGTGAAGCCGGACCCCAGGCTTAAAATTGACGAAACGGTGCTGAAGGCAAATTATGAAAAGGCTCGCCAGGCCCAGCAGCTTTCTCGCCTGGCACAGATGGTTAATTCCCGTCTGCAACAGACACAGCGGGCTTTGCAGGCCGTAAGAGAGCTGGCCAGAGGGCAGAGAAATCAGAAGATGGCAGAAGTGATGAAACAGATGGCCGAAGTGGAAAAGAAGCTTAAGGAATTAATGGAAACAATGAATCCTACGCCACCTAAACAGGGGTTGGTGGATACCTCAGAAGGGTTGATGTCCATAGTCAATTCCGCGGTCCGGGAAATTTCCTCTGCTGGTTATGAACCAATCAGTCAGCCGGCCCAGGTGAAGTATGAGAAAGCCAGAGCCAGGCTTTCAGATTTTGTTAAAAAAGTTAATGAATTTTATGAAAAGGATGTTTCTGGTCTGAGCCGGGCTTTGTCAGAAGCAGGATTCAGTGTTTTGCCAAGCCTGCCACCGATTAAGGTTGATTGACTAAAACAGAGTTGAGGAAGAGACATAGCTGCGTTTTGAACAGCTTTGGAGGCAGAAAAGCAGGGGCAAGAAAAACTTGCCCCTGCTTTTTCTCTACCGGAGATCTTTGAGAAACATAATTCTGAATATGCTGCTTGGGCAGGTAGGGAAAAGGGTTTAAAAGTCTTTCTTTTTGTGGACCGGTTTTGTGGTCTAAAAGTTGTGCCTTTTTAATTTAAGAAAATTTTTTTCTGGAAGCCAAAGTTTCGTCCAGGCCTGGCCTTTTATCCCGGGTTTTCTCCAGGAATAAATAATCTTTCTCCTTGGCTTTTAAAATAGTCATGAGTCAGGCAAATTCGCGGTTGTGAGAGCTTGAATAAAAAAGATTATTCTAAAACGGCTGCTTTTCTTTATCCTGTCGAGTGACCTTGAAGTTGACTTTTTAAGCGGGTTAAGGTTATAAGAAAAACTAATAAATTCAAGGAGGAAAAGGATGAGAAAGAGATGGCTGAACAGTTCTTTCCCGGGTCACGTTTTTAAGCTGGTTTTAATAATGCTCTTTATCTTATCTTCCAGCAATTTGTTTTACGCCACAGAAACATGGTTTGGAGCACACGGCGGGTTGAGTCTGCCCAACCTTAAAGGCGGCGATAATCCGCTGAGCCAGGGTTATACTTCCAGAAAAGCGCCTTTTCTGGGCTTAACTTTAATCCAGCCTTTAAGCACGCACCTTAATCTCAGGGCAGAAATCAATTATTCCTCCCAGGGGGGCAAAAGAGATGGGATGCAGCCAATAGACCCAAGTCAGGTTCCGTTGCCGCTCCCACCAGACGTACCTCTTTATGCTAATTTCCACAATGAAACGATTATTGATTATGTCGAGGTGCCGTTGATGTTGCAGATTGATACCGGCGAGCGGCCGGGTTTATTCTTTGCTGTTGGAGGCTATGCCGGCTACAGAGTAAGAGCCAAGACGGTGACCAGTGGAAGCAGCTTGATATATCTGGACGAGGCTGGCACCCAGCCTGTAAGCCCAGAGCCTGTTTCTTTTGAGGCTAATACTGATGTCAGCCAGGAAATTAACCGCTGGAATTTCGGCCTCTGCGGGGCAGCTGGCCTGAGCTGGAAGCTGGGAACCGGACAGGCAGTTCTTGGAGCACGGTTTAATTATGGGCTTTCTAACATTCAGTCTCATCCGGAAATAGCCGGTCGTAACCGGACTGGTGGTTTTATGATCATGCTTGGCTATCTGATTAACATTGCCAGATAAATCCGGTTAGAGGCGAAAAATCCTTTGCCTTGTGGCCGCAGCAAGTAAGAAATTATGGCCTTGGCCCAGGCCAGGAGAGTGTTAGAGGAAAATCACTCCGGCTCTCGCTAACATTCGCTGGGGGGCTGGGTTTTCGTGTTTTTAGAATTTTAACTGAATAAGTTTACTAGACCGGGTCTGAATTGCTTTATTAAAATAATCCGCAAAGGTATAATACAGGCAAAGAAAGAAGCTTAATGAGAAAAATAAAAGCTTTTATCTCAACATATCTTCTGGTTTGTTTTTCCCTTCTGGCTCAGGATCTGAAATTTGTGGTTATTTCTGATACCAACCCTGATTTCTGGCATCAGACTGACTTTTCTGTTTTTGAGAGGGAAATAGAACAGATTAACCACCTCAAACCCGACCTGGTTATTAACCTGGGTGATTTGATTTATGGTTATGGGGTCAAGGGCACAAGGAGACAGTGGGAAAGGTATCTGGGGGTCATAAAAAAATTTGAGGTTCCTTATTATCAGATTCCGGGCAATCACGATATTTTTAATAAGAAGTCCGGTAAGATTTACCTGGATATTTTTAACAAAACTTATTTTTCTTTTACTTTAGAAAAAGTGCATTTTGTTCTGATTAATGATCTTGAGGATGGCGAGTGGGGAAAAATTGGGGAAGAACAGTTCCGATGGTTGAAGCAGGACCTGGCTGGAACAGGTTGGAACATGGCCTTTGTCTTTGTTCACATTCCGGTCTGGGATATGAAAGCCAGAAGGGTGAAGATGGAATGGCGCCATTTTTGGTTTGAGAAGGTTCATCCGCTTATAAAGGAAGCAAAAGTGAAAGCAGTTTTTGCCGGGCATACACACCGCTTCGGGCCGACCCGGACGTATGATGGCGTTCGTTATTATATTGCGGGTGGTGGGGGGCCAAAACTTCATCCCCTTTTTGTCCGCCGGGGTGGGGAGAACTTTTTTCTTCTGGTGGAAGTCAAGGGTCAGAATTTCTGCGTTAGCGTGGTTACCAGGAATAGAGTAATGGAGGAGAAGGAAGCCAGTTTGCTGGATGATTTATTCGGACCTTTTTATTACGACCCAAAAAAGGAAAGAAGCAGTTCCAGGCAGCTAGGAAATGGTTTGGCTAAGTAATTTTGGTAATTTTTTTTTAAATAATTTTTTTAAGAAGGAGGCCTGATGTCAGAAAAATCAAGACTGGTAACTCTTCTTTTTTGTTGGTTTTTGGGGATTTTTGGAGCCCACCGTTTTTATGTGGGCAAAACTGGAACAGGAGTGATCTGGCTGTTAACTCTCGGCTGCCTGGGCATAGGTCTGGTGGTGGACTTAATCATGATTCTTCTGGGCCGATTTTATGACAGCCAGAACAAACCAGTTCTGGCCTGGTTCAGAAACTGCGACGCTGAAGGCAAGGTTATC
>JBBIRN010000136.1:0-6404 GCA_037441785.1 Candidatus Aminicenantota bacterium
GTCAAGAAAAAAAATAGGTGGGGATAAATTTTTTTGCCCTACCGGCCATTAACCGGTTCTTTAAGCTACCAGAGTTGTTTTTTTAACAAAACAGGACCAGGTCCGGGTTTTGCCCCCTTGAAAAAGAGAGGGTATCTGGCCTATTTCCCCGGAATGATACAGGCAGAAAATGAGGTCTGCCGTTTATTCAAGGTAAACAGAATCAAGCCCCGAGGTCAGGGTGGCAAAAAATTACCCGGTTTCTGTTGGACCTGCTTAAATTCTGGCCTGAGTCCAGCCGGACTATTTCTGACCGACTTTTCGGCTTTGTTTAATTCGGTTATAATTAATCCGTAGTTAGATAAAAACAATTTCAAGCCAGGGAGAATGGAGACTGATGACGAGAAAAATTCTGGTCGTTGATGATGATTCTGTTAACCGCACCATGCTGGCCGGAATTCTTAAGACCTGGCGGTTTGAAGTACTGACAGCTCGAGATGGAGAAGAAGCCTTAAGCCTGGTGGAGAAGGAAAAACCGGATGTGGTTCTGGCGGATGTCCTTTTGCCCAAGCTTGATGGACTGGCTCTTTGCCAGACGATAAAGAGCCGCCCTGATTTAAACCAGATTAAAGTGATACTGATGACGGCCGTTTATAAAACAGCCGGCATGCGAGCTGAAGCTCTGGCCCAGAAGGCTGATGCTTACGTGGAAAAACCCGTTTCAGAAGACACCCTGATAAAAACTATTTCTGCCGTGCTTTCCACCTGACCGACTGCTGGTGAGCCAGTCTCAGAGGCTCAGGGATTCTATAACCTTTCAGGCAGGAGATGGTTATTTGCAAAGCCGAAGGAGCATCTATCAGATGACCGGGAGAAATGATTATGGGTTTCACCCGCGTCCGGCTTCTGAGCGCGTAGCCCATCACCTCTCCACGATAGCGCAGTTCAGAGGCGGAACCAGCTTGCGGACCGGGCGGCGAATAATCTCCTACCAGGATTGATTTAGCACAGCCTATGGAAGGTGTTTCAAGGAGCAGTCCCAGAAAACTGGCTAATCCGAGTTTTCGTGGATGAGCAATCCCCTGGCCATCAAGCAGCAAAAGCTCCGGCTTTTTTTTAAGAGAATTTATGGCCCGGAAGACAGCCGGTCCTTCACAGAAAGAAAGAAAGCCTGGACGGTAAGGAAACAGCAGTGGCTCATCAACCATGGCCGTTTCTACCAGTTCCAGCTCTGGATAGCGGAAAAGGCAGGCCACGGCCAGCACCCGGTCGGGCCGGAAAGAGGCATCAGCGGCCGCGAGGAACTGCGGAGTTTGCGCCAGGGGCTCAATTTTTATCATACCGGCCAGAATTTCCTGCCAGGTCCGGGCTTCTCTGAGACTTGAAGGGTAAAGAAAGCTTTGAGGATTAAGCTTGCTGTTCATCATTTCTTATTATAAATTAAATCATCTGGTTATTTTCAGATGTTTTAAAGCCTGGAGAGTCAGGTGAGGAAGTTTATAGTTGGTTTTGACGTTGACGGGGTGTTGATTGATGTCAGCCAGAGTTATCATCTGAGCCTGGCGGAAACCAGCTCTTATTTCCTGAACCAGCCCGTGGACTTAAAGGAAGCCATTCTGATTAAGACAGAGCTGGGTATCAACAACGACTGGGATGCCACTCTGGCCTGTGTACTTTTTCACCGCAGCGGGCGCTCCTGGGAAAAATACCGTTCTTTTTTTAATTCAGGTCTGGCGGATTTTCATCAGGTATACCGCCTGGCTGAGCAGTGGAATGTTATCCTGCCCGATTATAGAACAGTAATAGAAGAATTTGAAAAAAGGTACAGAAAGCACCGGGACCGGGAGAAACTGAGAATCCCCCGACCTTTGCTGGCAAAAATAAGAAAAGAAGCAGACTTTCTGGCGGTGATAACCGGGCGCACGCGGGAAGACCTGGATTATTCTTTTGCCAGGTTTGCTCTCTACCAGTATTTTGAGGTCATCCTCACGGAAGATGATTTACCTTCTCCTGAATTTCGTAAGCCATCGTCTTACCTTCTTAAAAAACTGCTGGATGGCTACGGCTCATCTGCCCGGGCCTGTTACGTGGGTGATTCGCTGGCCGATAAGCTTATGGTGGAAAATTATAATCAGCAAACAGACCGGGCCGTTTCTTTCATCCTTTTCCGGCATGCCTTAAACCAGCGAATCTCCGCCAGCCATCTGGCTTTTACCGCTGAGGAAGTCCTGAAAAAAATTCAGGAAATCAAAAATTCTTAGTTAAGGAAGATACCGGGGAAAATATTTTTATTATTTCATTTGACTTTAGCCTGATTTAGTGTCTATAATCAAATTGCTGGCTGGAGAGGGATCTTCCTTAGCCCCGCTTCCTTTTCCTTAAAAACCTTGGCTCCCCACCAGCCAGCCGAATAAGAAAAAGACACTTTCTTGATATAGCTAAAGGGAAAAAAACAGAAAAAGATTGAGTTTTATTTTTGGGCGGCCGGTGCGTTTCTAAATTTCCTACCTACCATTTCAATTCAGAACCAAATAAAGAATGGGGGACCAGGAAGACGGCCAGAGTGATGATGGAGGCGCCGATAACCCAGCCTCTTTTAGGCTGAGTTTTTCGACCGGAAGCCAGAGCCGCAATCCAGGCCAACATGGCCACCAGAGTTTTGGTGTCGGTGAGGTCTTTACCGAGGGGAAAGCCACTCCAGAAAACACCAAAGGCAAATTTCTGAATGAGCGGGCCGAGGATAAAGCCACCGATAAACATCAGCACGGCTGTCCACTTGACCAGGTTAGTGTATCCCTCCCGGTTAATGAGGGCTGTTAGGCCCGCCTGGGTGGAGAAGAGCATGGCCAAAAAAATGACCAGGACATGGGCCAGGAGTAATAATTTGGGCACCGGGCCCTTAAAACGAATAATCACCGGTTTATCGCCAGTCAGGGATGTTTCCTGGGAATCTTTAACGAGATGCACATAATACTCCAGTTTACCGGCCGCCGGCTGTTTGGGTAAATAACCTATGAGTTTTTGGCCCTCTCTTTTCATGGCCAGGATGTTCCAGGGATGATTGGTTTTGTGCCTGCGGAATTCCAGAAAACCCTGGAGGTCAGCGGGGGCCGAGTCTCCGAGGTTAATGACTACCCGGGCATGGTCAACGTTTTCGGCGCTGCGCGGCAGCTTGAACTTGATGGTCAGGCCGGCGAAATTAACCAGGCCCTTAGTCGGGTAGGTCGGACCGGTTAAGCGCTGATAAACAGCAGAAGAAGCGGTGATGACAAAAGCCATAACCCAAATTAGAGATTTTTTCATCTTTTCTCTCCGTGGCTCAGGACTTCAAATAAGGCTTGAGAAGGATCCAGAGGCCCAGGACGATTAACAGTGCGGGCCATAAATAATTAAAGAGATAGCGTTCAATAACGTGCAGTTTGATGAGCAGAAGAAATATTCCCAGAAAAATGAACAGTAGAGCTGGACTTGATTTCTTAAAGCCCTGGCTGATAAGCAGGGAAAGCCCAATCAAGATGAAAATTGCCGGCCAGTAGGTGGAGACCACCCGGCCGACGTTTAATTTCCCGGCCTGCTCCAGCAAGAAGAGAAAACCGATGAGGATCAGAAACAACCCCCAGAAAAAACGCGAGGACTGACTCTGGCTCATGCTTGCCTCCGAATTTTATATACCACAACTCTGCTTCTGTTAGCCAGGAAAATTTTGATCATTCCTGGAAGACGGTCAGTCGGCAGAGAGAATCAGGAACGGTTTCTTGTAGAAATTTCTGTAAAGCGGCCTCAGTCTTTCGCGGTCGTAATATTTCTCCACGTCAATGTGCTTTTTGTAGCTGGTGACGATTTCCAGCGGCACGTGGTCGTATTCTCCGTTTCTCAGGCAGACCATGCGGCCGGTTTTGTTTTCCAGAACCAGGTCCAGGGCCAGGTTGCCGTAAGCCATGGGCACGATGGAGTCAATAGCATCCGGGTCTCCGCAGCGCACCAGGTAGCCGAGTTTTTGGTTGATGACGTTGATCCGGCGGCCGTTGTTGTATTTGGGCGAAAGCTCTTTGAGCATGGCTGAAACCCGGTCGCCAATACCTCCCAGCTTCTTGTGGCCGTACATATCAGTTTCTTCGCTTTCAAAAATCATGTCCTGGCCTTCAAAAGTGGCCCCTTCAGAGACCAGCACGACAGAATAATGGCTCGGGTTACTGGCCCGGTCTTCACTCAGCAGTTCGCAAAGTCTCTCAATGTTGAATTTGTGCTCGGGGATAACACAGCGGTCAGCGGCTCCAGCCATGGTGGGCAGAAGAGCAGTGTAGCCAGCATAACGACCAAAAACTTCTATGACCAGGAATCTTTCGTGGGAGCCAGCTGTGGTTCTCAGGGAATGGGTCAGGCTGATGGTCCTAGTGACACAGGTGGAAAAACCTATGCAATAATCGGTTCCCGGCACGTCGTTATCCATGGTTTTGGGTATGGCAATGACTTTTACGCCGAGTTTATGAAGATGCACCGCATAGCTCAGGGTATCATCACCACCTATGGGAATCAGGTAATCAATGCCCAGGAATTCTAAGTTTTTGAGCACTTCTTCAGTCAGGTCGTTAATTTTTTCCTTGTATTTATCCCGCAGATGAGCCGGCACATTAACCTGGGGAATGCTGCTCGGCCGGGTGCGAGAAGTATGGAGAAAAGTCCCACCGGTGCGACCGACTTTGTTAACCACTTCTTCCGTTAGTTCGGTGTAGAACTCCTGGTTGGGAGCATCTTTGTCTCTAATCATTTCCACCAGTCCGGCCCAGCCCCGCCTGATGCCGATGACGCGGTAGCCTTCTTTTATGGCCCTGATGGTTACGGCCCTGATGGCCGGGTTCAGCCCGGGCACGTCGCCCCCGCCGGTCAGAATACCGATTACACCACGGGTTGGTTTCGTCGTTTCCTTCGCCATCGCCGTTCTCCTTGTCTAAAAGTCTCAAAATTTTTAATAAAATATATCACGACTTCGGACTTTATGTAAGCACTCAACCGGAGAAGGTTTGAATGCTCTGTTGAATTATAGATAATTAAGCTGGTTCTGGCAATTGCCGTTCAGAAGCGGACTGGCGTTATCTTTATTAAAGCAGCAGTTCAAGATTTTGCCACTTTGAGGTAGCATAGGAAAAAAAATTTTTAAAAAAAGATCTAAAATAAAATAAGAGTTTTACTACTGCTCGGCTTAAATTATAATGAATAGACAGATTATTTTTTAAGGGGTGTTTTGGAAATGAGAAAAAAAGTAAGGAAGGCTAGGTTAATTGTCATGGGTGCGTTGCTCCTTATAACCGCGGTTATGGCCGCAGACCAGGTCTATAAGAGCCAGAAGGTCAAAGAAACCAAACAGATTGATGCCCAGGATGATGATTGGCAGGGGGCAACTTTTCTTAGCTTCACCAAAGCCGGGATGGATTATGCTGTCGCTCACGATGACCATTATCTTTATCTGATAATGATTTTCCGTAACCGGGAGGGCTTAAGCACAGCTGAGTCTACAGGCTTTTTCGTTTATTTCAGTCAGTCGGGGAAAAAGAATAAAGACTTTGGTTTCCATTTTCAGAAGAAAACCCTCTCCGCGGAAGAAGCCATTGCCAAGTTGGAAAGCTATGGAGAGAACCTCCCAGAAGAACGAAAAGCTCAGATTAGGGAAAAGAAAATGTTTGTTTTTTATGAGGGTGAACCGATAGGTAAGAAGTTCAAAACAGAGCTGGCAAAAATGTCGGGCAGGTACTATGAACCCGCTGTTTTCAGGTTCAGGGTTGACTCTGTTCGAGTGCCTCAGTCCGAAGGCGGCAGACCAAAGATGCAGTTCAACAAAGCAGTTTTTGAGTGCCGGATTCCCCTGAAGACCTTAGCAGAAATTGAGCCACTTCTTACGCCCGGGAAATCAGTTAACCTGGGGGTGGAGTGGGGTGGTATGACCGAGGAAATGAGAAAAGACCTGATGGCCAGAAGAGCTGCTGAAGCCAGCCGGGTGACGGCCACGGACACGGAAATGGTCGTTTCAGGCATGGAAGCAAGCGAGAGTGATATTAACCGGGAGGCCGGTTCGCTCTCTTTCCGCCAGGTGCCGAAGAAGTTCAACTTCTGGTTTAATCTCCAGCTGCCGGCTGAGTGAAGTTTAATTTTTTAGATGGCCTATCCTTTTTCTTCACGGCTTAGATTAATTAAGCTTTAATTTTTTTTAAAGAACAATACCTCTGGAATTAAGGACTTAAAAATGTCTTTTCCTGCCTATCAATAGGTGGCCAGGAAAGCTCCCAGGAAAGCAGCCACCACAGCCAGGACTCGCCAGAGGGTGACTTTTTCTTTTAGGAAAATGGTCGCCAGGATGAAAATGAAAATGGTGCTCAGCTGATTAAGGGCAGCGGCCACTGAAGCAAAAGCGTATTTCATGCCACCAATCC
>JBBIRN010000137.1:0-6362 GCA_037441785.1 Candidatus Aminicenantota bacterium
GATATTTCCGGCCGTTTTTATGGGGACCTTTACCCCGGTCTTTTCCGTAAGCCAGGGCAGGTCAGCCAAGAAATAAATTCTGAACAGGCCTGGAAACTGGCCCAGTTAGTCAGTCAACTGGAAATGGCTTATGCTGACGGTAAAGATGAGAAATTTTTGAAGGTTTTAAAAGAAATAAAAAAATTAAAAATCTAAACCAGTTGAATTTTATCCTGGCTTTTATAAAATGCTGGCTATTTCTTCCACCAGTTCTCTGGAACCAAGGAACAACGTCGTGCGCTGATGATGATGAACAGGGACCATCTCCAGGATGGCTTCGCCTTTTTCGTTTATGGCTAAGCCACCGGCTTCCTGACACATAAAGCTGACTACCGCAGCTTCATACATCAGCCGTAGCTTACCTTCAGGATAATTTTTTTTCGGGTCGGGATGGTTGATGATGGCCGGGTAAAGGAACAACCCGCCGTTAGTCAGCAGGCGATGGAAATCAGCTGCCAGAGCTCCCAGGTAGCGAAACTGGTATTTTTTTTCGTTCTGCCAGAGCCAGTCAGCGATTTCCCGACGGTAATACTCACGGTGAGCCACGTTAAACGAAAGCTCCCAGGAACTGCGGTCTGTGGGCAGGTTAATTCTGGTCGGCTTGACGTAATTCATCGTTTCATCTATGTGGAAACGCCAGCAACCGGCTTCTTTGAGGGCGATAGTAAAAGTACCGGTCGGGATAACAAACATGCCCGCGGCGATGAATTCTTTTCCCGCTCTTAGATGATAATCTTCTGGCCCTTCCAAGTTTCTTTTAGCTATGCCGAAAAGAAAACCGACTGGCAGGTTGTGTGGTATGTTAGAAGAGCCATCCAGGGGGTCATAATAAACAAAATAGCGACCATCGGGGTTCATCTGGATGATATCTTTCTCTTCTTCACTTACGGCCTGGATGACGCGGCCTGACCGCCAGATATGATGTTTAACCACTTCATTGGCCATCTCATCCAGCCTCAGGCATTTTTCGCCCTGAACGTTTATCTGGCCGGAGAGACTCAGGTAACCTTTTAGGGCTCCTGTCAGGTAATAGTGCTGGATGCGCTTGGCCGCGTTTAAAATAGAGTTCATGAGGATTAAAAAATGATAGGTGCGGCCGTGTCTTTCCTGGTGTTCCAGTAAAAAATCCATAAAGGTTTGTTCAAAAAAGTTCATGTCGACTCCTCTTTGCCCCTGAACTTAAAATAAGTAACTATTTTTAACATAGAGAAAAATAATTTACAAACAGAAATTCTTCCGAGCCAGAAGCTGGTATCCAGGCTAAGGGAAGTATCTGGAAAGAGCCGGATGGACAGCTGTTTCAGCTCGAGTGAATGGGTTTAAAGCCTTTGCCCAGCACTTCGTAAGTGTCGTTGATGATGACAAAAGCTTTGGGGTCTACTTTCTTGATGAAAGATTTTAGCTCGGGCAGCTGTTTGCGGTGAATGACGGTGATGATAATTTCACCCTCTTTGTTCAGGTACAGAGAGCGTGACTTCAGAGCACTTCCGCTGCGGTCAAGTTTGTTGAGAATAAAGTCAGTTATCTCCTCTGTCTTGGAAGAAGTGATGATGACCAGCTTGGAAAAGCTCCAGCCTTCCAGCACCAGGTCAATGACTTTGGAGGAGATGAAAAGCACGATGTAGCCGTAAAGCGGGGCTTCCAGGTTTTTGAAAACCAGTCCAGAGGCGGAAATGACGAAGAAATCAGTCAACATGATACCGATGCCCACAGAAACACCCGAATATTTATTGATGATTAAACCTATGACATCCGAACCACCAGTGGAAGCTTCACCTTTAAAAACCAGCCCGAGCCCCAACCCCAGCAGCAACCCGCCGTAAATGGCGGCCAGCAGCTGGTTTTCTGTTCCTCGTGGTAGTTTGATAATCTCGTGGAAAAGATCAATGAACAGGGAAGAGGTGCCCATACCGAGGAGGGTATTGAGGACGTATCTTTTTCCTAGGAATTTAAAACTTAAAAGAAAAATGGGGAGGTTGAGGACAATGGTCAGCAAGCCTACCGGAAGCTTGAACAGGTAGTTTAAAATTATGGAAACGCCAGAAACTCCGCCAGGTACCAGATGAAACGGTATAAGAAAAAGGCTATAGCCCAAACCCATGATGGCTGAGCCGAGGATGATGAAAGAAACATTTTGAAATATTTTTTTTACAGAACTGTGGTCTAAAGTAAGCCAGTTTTTCATCTCCGGAACCCTTCTTTCAACGAGATGATTGTGCCTGTTTTTCTAACACAGGATAAGGAAGTTGTCAACCAGCCAGCCGGGTTTTGGTGACTTAAAAAAGAGCAAAATTGATTTAAAGAAATTGTGGTCTCTGATGATATAAAGATAACCTCAAGCTCCTTCGTGCCGGCGGAAGAGAATTAATCAGGTTGAATTTTATTCAAATGGTGATAAAATAAAAAAGAACTCTGTTTGGCTGGCTGGGCAGAGTTCGGTGATACCCTCCTTCAATCATCCCCTTAATTTTCCCCTAACCCCCTACAGCCAGCATTTTTTATTTACAAAAGCAAAAAAGTGGGGTATTTATAAGGCTTAAAAAATGAATTGATTGATAGATACCAGAACCATGTTGGACCAGGACCGCTCCAGCTCCCCATCACTCTGGACACGAGATTTTGTGCTCGGTCTCAGTGCCTATTTTTTTCTCTTTTTGTCTATTAGCCTTCTCTTTCTTCTGCCGCTTTTTTTCAAGCAATTTTCACCCCGAGAAAGCCAGGTGGGCCTGATTATGGGCATACACAGCCTGACAGCCATAATGATCAGGCCTTTTTTTGGACCGGTGATTGACCGGAAGGGTGGGAAAAGGATATCAATGGCTGGTATCCTCATCCTGCTGGCTTCAGTGCCGCTGTTTCATCTGGTAAAAGATGCCGGGTATTTTCCGGTGCTGCTAAGGGCTCTGACGGGCATTGGCTGGGGGATAAGCATGACCGCTACCATTACCATGTGTACCGACCTGGCGCCGGTTCAGAGCATGGCCCGGTCTATTGGCCTAGTCGGGGTAGCAGGACTGATTGCTAATGCCGTGGGCCCGTCTCTGGGCGAAGAGATAATTCTGCGGTTTGGTTTTTCCGGTCTGTTCCACGCCTGTGTGCTTTTCCTGCTCATCTCACTCGTTTTAATAATGATTACTCGTGAGCTGCCGAAAGAGGACCGGGGAGTTAGGCTACCGGCAGGAAAAAGTCAGCAACGCTGGAAAAATTATTCCTGGCTGATTTTATTAATTATTGGCTTCATGCCTGTTTTCCATGGCTCGGTGCGGGGAGCGGTTATCTATTTTATTCCGCTTCTGGTGAAATCGTTGAACCTCGGACGGGTGGGTCCGTTTTTTATCATTTTTTCCGCCGCGGCTATCCTTTCTCGTTTTAAACTTGGCGGTCTTTCGGATGAGTACGGAAGAAAAAAAGTAGTTTTTATCTCGGCCCTGGTCATCGGCCTAAACCTTTTTCTCATCGCCTCCATGAAGAGTTTTCCGGTGCTCTTGCTGGCTGGGTTTGTAGGAGGCTTCGGGCAGGGGTTGATATTTCCGGCTTTGAGCACTTATTTAATAGATTTCATGGGCCAAGAAAACAAAGGGCTGGCTATCAGCTGGTATAATTCCCTGTTTGATGTAGGTATGGGATTTGGCTCAATCTTCTATGGCTGGGTTTCAGAGCTAGTGGGGTTGAGAAAGATGTACCTGGTAGCCGGGGTGCTGCTCATTCTGGCTAACCTGATTTTTACCCTTAAAGCTCCAGAACCTTCCAGAGTATAATAGCTAAAAGGAGGGAAAAAGCATGATGCAGGATTTTCTGGAATTGATAAAAAAGAGAAGGACCATAAGACAGTTCAAACCCGAAGAAATTCCTGACCGGGTTTTGTTAAAACTGGCTGAGGCCGGACGGCTGGCTCCTTCTGCGGCTAACCTCCAGCCTCTGGAGTTTGTGCTGGTTAAAGACCCGGAAGTCAGGAGAAAAATTTTTCCCTGTCTCCGGTGGGCGGCTTACATCTCTCGGCTGGAGACCCAAAACCAGGACATGAACCAACGGCCTATGTGGTCATTCTGGTTAACACGGAGATAAGGGACAAGGGCTTTGAATATGACGTGGGTGCGGCGGCCGAAAACATCATCCTGGCGGCCCTGGCTCAGGGGCTGGGAAGCTGCTGGTTGATTTCAGTGGACCGGGAAACAGTCAGGGGAATTTTAGCCATTCCGGATAAATACCGCCTTGATTCAATTATTGCCCTGGGGTACCCGGATGAAAATCCGGTCGTAGAAGATTTTGCTGGTTCAGTTAAATACTGGAAAGACGAACACGGTACCCTGCATGTGCCCAAGAGAAAGCTGGAAAGTGTGGTTCATCTGAACCGCTTTGGCCAGAGACCTGAACCGGAAGCTTAAAGCCCGGCTACGGTCATTTCGGCTACTTTGATGGTCGGGCCGCAGATGGCGCTTTCAAAATTAAGGTCCTGGCCCACCATCTCAATCTGTTGGAGCATCTCTCCCAGGTTTCCGGCAATGGTAATTTCAGATACCGGGTAAGCAATCTCTCCATCTTCAATCCACAGGCCAAAGGCTCCACGGGAGACATCTCCGGTAACCGGGTTAAGACCATGGCCTATGGTCTTGGTCAGGTACAAGCCTTTTTTTACTGAACGGATGATTTCTTCTGGCCTGTAGGGGCCGGGTTCCAGGTAGAAGTTGTTTGGCACCACGCCGTAGCCATCTCCGTTTCCCGTGGGTTTCAGGTTAAGTTTGTGGGCCGCATAAGTGTTGCAGAGGAAATTCTTCAAGACCCCTTTTTCTATCACCATCGTCCTCTGGGTGGGAACCCCTTCTGCATCAAAAGGACGTGAGCCAAGCTTTCCGGGTAGCAGTCCATCGTCCACTACCGTGATGTTTTCGCCTGCTATTTTTTCACCCAGGCGGCCGGCCAGGAAAGAAGCCTTCTGATAGACTGCTGTGCCCGAAACACAGGAAAAGAGAAAGCCAAGAAGCCAGGAAGTCATTAAAGGCTCAAAGACCACCGGCACCTTCTGCGTTTTTATTTTCCTGGGGTGAAGTTGGCGAACGGTTCTTTCCACGGCTTTTTGGGCCACTTCTTCTGGCCTGGCCAGTTCAGAGAGAAAACGTCTGGAGGAAAACCAGTAGTCTTCAACCAGGTTATCCCCAGAGCCGGCCTGAAGACCAAGACTTAGGCTGAAGTAGGTCTGGGGATACTCGCCGGCAAACCCCAGAGAGTTTACCAGAAGGGTTTTCATCTCATAGGCGGTAAAGCTGGCTCCTAAAGAATTTGTTATGCGCTTATCTTTTAGAGCCAGGCGTTCGGTTTCCAGAGCCAGTTTAACCTGGTCTTTCGGTTTAAGCCGGTAAATCTCTTCGTCATGAAGCTTTAAAGAATTAAAATCAATCTTAAATAATGAAGGCCCAGGCAGGCCTGAAAACTCATCGGGGTTAGTAAGCTCGGCTCTTTTCAAAGCGTTTCTCAGGAGCTGTTTTAAGGTGGAAACCTGGAGGTCAGAGGAGCTAAAAGAAACAGCCCGCTTATCTTTAAACAACCTAACCGAACAGTAGAGGGCATCTGCTTCCACCAGGTTTTCTACCTGGCCCAGTCTTACATCTACGTTAAATTCCCGGCTCTGGCTGAAGGCTATTTCTATTTCATCAGCTCCGAGCTTAAGACCATAGTTAATTAATCTGTCAGCCAGGGGCCGCCAGCCAGCGGTAGCTTTCCCGGTCATTTCGTTCCTCCAATGGTCATAGATTTAATTTTAAGGGTGGGACAACCGTCAGACACGGGAATTTCCTGCCCTTCCTTACCGCAGGTTCCAGTCTGCAGGCCGAAATCCAGGTCCCCTCCGACCATTTCCACTTTCTTGAGAATGTCAAGGCTGTGGCCAATCAGGGTAGCCTGACTGACCGGCCTGGTCAGATGCCCATCTTCAATCAGGTAACCAAGCGTGATAGAAAAAGTGAAGTGGCCTGAATCTTCTACCTGTCCTCCGGAAAGACGGCTGACGTAGAGGCCTTTTTTTACCGACCTGATTATTTCCTCAGCTGAATGTTCTCCGCTGCTGATGTAGGTATTGCTCATGCGCGGCAGCGGCCAGCAGGTGTAGTCCTGGCGGCGCCCATGTCCATTTTCTTTCTTTTTTAAAAGTCTGGCTGAGAGCCGGTCGGTCAGCACGTCCACCACTCGTCCCCGGTCTATCAGCAGGGTTTTTTCTGGAACGTGGCCCTCATCATCAACGTTGTAAGAGCCGCGGAAACCAGGTATGGTTGGGTCATCGTAGATGTTGATTAATTCAGAGGCCACTTTTTTTCCCAGACTGTTAGAAA
>JBBIRN010000138.1:0-6351 GCA_037441785.1 Candidatus Aminicenantota bacterium
ATTTTTAAAAGTAGAAATATAAAGCAAAAAAACAAAAAAAGGAGACCTGGCATGAAAATTGAAGTTTTTGAGATGGAAAGGATGCAATCGCTCTGGGAAAACGTGGTGGAGTACAACCTGTCTGAATCAGGTGTGCATCCCTTAAGCCTGGCTGAACTGCTGACTCCAGAAGAACAAAAAGAACTGCTGCGGGTAGAACTCGGGTATACTCAGACCAACGGCACTCCTCCTTTAAGAGAAAACATTGCCCGGCTTTATCAGGGTGTAAACCCGGAACAAATCATGGTCACGGCTGGTTCATCGGAAGCCAATTTCCTGCTGATGTGGAGTCTGATTGAACCAGGCCAGGAAGTTATTTTTGAGCTTCCCAACTACATGCAGATGTGGGGACTGGCCAGAGCCTTTGGAGCAGAAGTTAAACCCCTGTGGCTGAGAGAAGAACTCAGGTGGCAGCCAGACCCGGACGAATTAAAAAAGCTGATTTCTCCCCGGACCAGGATAATCATCCTGACCAACCCTAACAACCCCACGGGCGCCATTCTTTCGGAAGAAGTCAGAAAAGAAATCATCAAGCTGGCGGCTGAGGTGGGAGCCTGGCTGCTGGTAGATGAAGTCTACCGGGGAGCGGAAAGAAACGGCCAGGAAACTCCTTCTTTCTGGGGGCAGTACGAAAAAGCTATCGTGGTGGGCGGGCTGTCCAAAGCCTATGGCCTGCCCGGCCTCCGGCTCGGCTGGCTGGTAGCTCCGGAAGAACTAGTCCGAAAAATCTGGACCTACCACGATTACACCACCATTTCTGTCTCAGCGCTGACTGACCATCTGGGTACCCTGGCCCTCCAGCCGGAACGCAGGCTAAAACTTCTTAACCGCACCCGCTCCATCCTGCAGGAGAACCTGCCCCTGCTGGAAAACTGGCTGCAAAGCCACGGCTCGCTTTTCCGTTATCATCCACCTCAAGCGGGAGCCATCCTCTTTGCCGGCTACAACCTTCCGGTTGATGCTCTGAGTCTGGTGGAAACCGTCCGGCAGGAAAAGAGTGTTCTTCTGGTGCCCGGTGAACATTTTAAAGTTGAAAAACACCTCCGTTTCGGTTTTGGAGCCAGACCTGAATACTTAAAGGCCGCACTCCAGAGAGTTTCCGAAGTTCTCAACCGGATGAAGAGCTGAGGGAAAGGTCTCTGGACGCAGCTCAACAGTGGATTTATCAGGAGGCAGGCCATGAAAGCGAGAAAGGCTAATCTAAAAGCCAGTTTTTATACGTTAAATCTAATATTATTTTTATTTTTAGTCTTCACTTCCTCCAGCCTGACCGCCCAGACCAACTTGAAAGTGGCGGTGATTAACTCCCAGAAAGCTTTTGAACAATCGGCCGAAGGTAAAAAGGCGGTTTCCATCCTGCAAGAAAAAGAGCAGACGATAAAAGAGGAAATCAAGAAAAGAAACGAAGAGATCCAGAAATTAAAGGACCGTCTGGCGAGCCAGAAACTGACCCTCAGCCCGGAAGCTATCAGTCAGCTTCAGCTGGAAATTGACCAGAAAGAAGCCGCCCGACAGAAATATGAGCAGGAAGCTTCGGCTGATTTTGAACAATTCAAAAGCCAGCTCATCAAGAAAATCCGGGAGGAAATGCTGGCCGTGGTGGACGAGCTGGTCAAGGAAAAAGGGTTCGACCTGGTTTTTGACCTGAGTTCCTCAGGTCTTATCTATTTTCAGCCTTCTTTTGACATTACGGAAGAGATAATCAAACGTTACGACCAGAAAAAAGGACACTTAAAATAATTTCCGGCTCTCGCTACCGTTAGTTTGCTATCCCGAAATTTTTTTTATTGCTGACCAAACGATAAATTGATGAGCACCAGCTCGGAATGGCTGCCAGTGCGCACTGCGGGACCCCAGGTACCGCTGCCAGCGGAGATATAAAAATGAGTCTGGCCCTTGCGCAGGTAACCCCAGTTTTTTTCATAAACCAGCTTGTTGATTAAGTTTAAGGGAAAAAGCTGACCGGCGTGTGTATGTCCGGAAAGCTGCAGGTCAACCCCGGCCGCGGCTGCTTCATCTAAATAAAGTGGCTGATGGTCAAGCACAATAACCGGCCGCGAAAGGTCTATGTTGTCGCGGGCGATTATTTCCTTAAGAGAAAGTCTTTTCTCACCCTGCCTTACCGCAGTCCAGTCTTTTCGGCCGAGGACATAAAAATAATCACCTACCTTCACCGCTCGGTCCAGAAGAACCTGGACACCAGCTTTTTCTAAATAAGAAATGTTGCGGGCAAAACCGCTGTAATATTCATGATTTCCCGGACAGGCATAAAGCCCCAGCGGTGCTTCTATGGCTTTAAGACACCCAACCATTTTCTCTTCTTCTTCCTGAGAAACAGCCT
This sequence comes from Candidatus Aminicenantota bacterium, assembly GCA_037441785.1. Classification (GTDB taxonomy): domain Bacteria; phylum Acidobacteriota; class Aminicenantia; order Aminicenantales; family Saccharicenantaceae; genus Saccharicenans. The sequence goes on from JBBIRN010000138.1 coordinate 2,381, forward strand.
CATCCACCACATCGCCGGCAAAAAAGACCACGTCCGGTTTTAAGGCGTTGATTTTTTCCACCAGCCGGGCCAGACGCTCCGACCGGTTTATCACGCCAAGGTGAATATCAGAAACTAAAACTGCTTTAAGCTGTCTTGAAGCCGGAACTTCCTTGGGAATGTTAAGGTCCAGGGTTTTGAGCCTGGGGTTGATGGCGTTTAGATGTCCCAGGTAGATTATCAGCAGGGAAACAGCGGCTATGAGGATGAACCCGGCCGGCTGTCTCACGGACAGCCACTCCACCACCCCGGGTCCAACCCGGCTCAGGCGGATAATTCCTCTGAGTGCATCTCTGGCCAGCAGGAGAAGAAGAAGATAAATCATCAGAGCCAGGTGGTAGGCACCAAAGGACACCAGTTTTTCAGAAAAATGGTGCTGGAAATGGCTGTTAAAAATCCGTCCGAGAGGAAAGGCCAGCATAGAAACCAGGAAACCCAGCAGGAAGATGGCTTTAAGCAGAGCCTGGGAAGAAAAAGCCTGAAGCAGCCGCCAGATGATATAACCGTTTACTGTTCCATAAATAAGCAAAACGATGGCCAGAAAAATTAACAATTCTTTTCTCCTCATGCTTTTTCTTTAATTAAGTTAAATTTATAAACTAACCACGAGATAAATTTTATTTTCCGACAGATTTTTAGCTATTTGTTTTCTTCTTCTCTGGCTTCTTTAATTTTATTGAACCAGGCAATTTCTTCCAGCTTCTTCCTTTTGTGTTCGCCGGGTGGATGGCTGGCCGGGTAGCCGACGGAAAACATGGCCACCAGCTTGTAGGTGCGGGGAATTTTCAGTAACTTCCTCACCGCCCGCTGGTTAAACCAGCCAATCCAGCAGGTGCCCAGGCCTAATTCTTCTGCCTTGAGGACAAAATGTTCACCCGCTATACCAAGGTCTAAAAGGTAAAACTGAGTACCCTGAATGACCCGGCCAAAAACATTAGCCAGTAGGTCCAGCCTGGCCATCAACAGCACCAGCACTGGTGCTTGAGCGGCAAAACGGCAGGGAGAATAGATACCAGAAAAGGCTTTCTCGGCTACCTGATTTTTAAGCTCCGGGTCATCAACCACCAGAAACCGCCAGGGCTGGGAATTTTCGGCTGAAGGAGCCAGCCGGGCCGCTTCCAGGCAGGCTATGATTTTTTCTCTTTCTACCGGACGGTCAAGATAACGTCTGATGCTTCGCCGGCTCCTGATTATTTCATCCAGGGTCATGGCTACCTCCGTTTTCTGGTAGTGTTGTTGTTTTCTTTTTTAAGCTAATCTAATTTTACCAGAAAAATTTATTCCCGGCCTGGCCAGATTAATTTACCCGGGCCGTTTTTTTAATCAGCTTAATTTTTCTTTTTCTCGCCGCTCTGTTCCCATTCTCTCTGAAGTTCCAGGAGGTCCACCGTCTGAGAAAAATCTCCTAACAGGTAACGGGCAAAATAATCAGCTCTAATCCAGAACCAGTAGTCATTCATGTCTCCGTAGCCGTGCCTCTGGCCAGGGAAGATGAAGAAATCAAACCGCTTGCCGGCTTTAATCAGAGCGGCCGCCAGGCGGAAGGTGTTAGCCGGATGAACGTTATCATCAATATCACCTGTGGTCAGCAGCAGATGTCCCTTGAGGTTTTTAGCCAGCTCGGAATTTTTCTCGATGCTGTATTCAAACTTTACGTTTCCCTCCTTGTCCACCACCTCTTTTACGCCGTGGTGCTTTTCACTCCACCAGCGGTTGTAAATATTATTTTCGTGGTTACCAGAAGAAGCCACGCCCACTTTGAAGAAATCCGGGTAAACGAGAAGAGCCGCCGCGGTCATAAAACCGCCGCCGGAATGGCCATAAATGCCTACCCGGTTGAGGTCAATGAAAGGATGTCTGGCCGCTAACTGCTCAATGGCGTATTTTTTATCGGCCAGGCCGTAATCCCGGAGGTTGCCGTAACCATAATTATGGTACCACTTGGAACGCATGGGACTTCCACCCCGGTTACCCACTTCAATGACGATGAAGCCCAGCTGGGCCAGAGCTATGTTCTGGTTCCGGGGTGAAAAACTCTTGGATACGCTCTCTGTCTGAGGGCCAGGATAGACATAAGCAATTATTGGATATTTGCGGCTGGGGTCAAAATCAAAGGGTTTGTACATCACACCATAAAGGTCAGTAATACCATCAGCCGCCTTCACCGTAAACGGCTCCGGAAATTTAAAACCAGCTTCCAGCAGTCTGGAAACATCCGTGGCTTCCAGATCCAGAAGTTTCTGTCCGCTGGCCTCATAGAGCTCAGATTTAGGGGCCGTGTCCACCCGGGAGTAATTGACCACAAAATACCTGGTTGAATCGCACATAGAAACCGTATGATGGTAATTTCCAGGCGTTAAATTTTTCAGGCCGCTGCCGTCCAGCCCAACCCGGTAAAGGTGGGTGTAATAAGGGTCTTCACCTTTTTCCCGGCCGCAGGCCATAAAGTAAAGCACCCGGCTTTTCTCCTCCACCTGCACCACGCCCTGACAGTTGAATTCTCCCCTGGTCACCTGGTTTTTAAGGTGTCCTTCCCCATCGTAAAGATAGTAATGTCCCCAGCCATCTCTTTCTGACCACCACAGAAGCTCTTTCCCGCCGTTAAGCAGGCGCAGCGGCTGATAATCCACGTAGGTGTTGAGCCGCTCACTGATCAGAATCTTAACTTCGCCGCTGGAAGTATCAGCCAGACAAACTTCATAACCATGCAGGTCTCGGGTCTGCCGGCCGAAGTAAAGTTTGTCCGCCGTGTCAGAAACCCAGCAGACCGGGGGCGGGTTGTCCGGGTCATTGTCCGTGGCTTTTCTGGGGGCGGTAAAAATGTTGTAAGTGGGGTCCTTAAACTTCTCCGCTTTAACTTTTACCCGGCTCCTGGTAGCGATATCAAAAACCAGGATCTCCGGCTGAGGCTGATTCTCTTCTCCAGGCATGCCGTACTTGTAGGTTTCCAGAACCGGTCTGGGGTTAGCCAGGCTGTTGATAACCCACAGGTCCCCCACCTTCCTTTCATCCTCCCGGATACAGGCAAATTTTCTGGAGTCTTTAGACCAGAAAATCATGATGGCCGGGACACGGTAATCTTTTCGGTCTTTCTCTTCTTTCTGGAGCTCTTTCTTGTCTTCATCGCGCAGACTACGGGCAAAGCTGTAGAATTCTTCTCCATCCTGAGTCAGCTGGATTTCCTTGATACTTTTATCATCCGCTTTCTTTAAAGCTTTGGCATAATTTTCCGCATCCATCAGGAAGAGGTTGTGACCACGGGCAAAGACCACCCACTGGCCATCCGGCGAGATAGAAGCCCAGCGAGGTCTTTTGGGCTGGGGTTGATAATCTTTTAGCAGGGTTAAACGGCCGCTGGCTAGGTCGTATTCAAAACCCAGCACCCTGGTCTTCTTTTCTGGTTCTTTGGGCTTTTCCTCTCTGGTTTTGTTAACTTCTGTGTCCTGTTCTTTTTCTTTCTCTTTTTCCCGGTCCATAAACCTCTTTTCCAGTTCCCGGACTTTCATCACCTGGCCTTCCACCTGGACGTCATTATCAAGGGGAACTTCAATTTCAAACTGGATGGCTTTTTCGCCCTTAACAAACTTGATGTTTTTAATGGGCAGATGCTGGGCATCATAAGGGGTAAGAAGAATACGGGTTAACTCCGCCGCCATGGTGGCGTTATCAAAAAGTGGCTTCTTCTGCCGGTTAACGGGGTCCACCAGGTACCAGCTTTTACCAGCTGGTGTTTCGTAGGTATACCAGAAACGGTCGCCGTTCTTCAGCCAGTTAGCGTCCACACTCAGGTCAAAGACCAGTTTAGCCACCTTGGCTGGCGTCCAGCGCGAAGCCAGCTCATAATTGGCTTTTTCCGGGCTGGCCAGCAACAAATTAAAGCCGGCAAACAGCGTGGCCAGGCCAAGGCCCCGGCTGCTGCGGGCGGCAAAGCC
>JBBIRN010000139.1:0-6270 GCA_037441785.1 Candidatus Aminicenantota bacterium
AAAAATTTAACTTAATGAGTTCATAGATTGGCTCATCGGTAAAAAGCTTCGTTTCCCCAGCCTTGAGTATACAGTCTTCGTTTTAAAAAGCGTGGCCTTTCACGCCTTTTTTAATCGTAGATTCTAACCCTTTTTCACTTTTCTGAGCTTTTAATGGGGAAAATGAGGATTTATAAAACCTGGCGCTCTTTGCTTTTTAAACTGCAGGACGAGAATAAACAATCAATAAATTTTAAGATTTAGGGCGATAGGATGTTCATGTTTTTTTATCTTCTTGTTATGAAAAGAGTAACAGCCGCTCATGGCCCTTTCAATGACCATACTTTTAACGAATTAGTAATAAAATTTTGCCCTTAAATTCTAACTTTAGCTTAAAAAATCAGAACAAACCAGTAGAACCAAAGCCGCCTTCTCCGCGGCTCGTTTTATCCAGTTCGTCCACTTCCACTATTTCCGGTGATTCCACTGGCTGCACCAGCATCTGCGCAATCTTCATGCCCGGCGTAATCTCAAACGGCTCCTGGCCGAGGTTGGTCAGCACTACCTTGACTTCCCCGCGGTAACCGGCATCTACCACTCCCGCCAGGCGGTGGATTCCCTTAAGAGCAATACCGCTTTTGTCCCAGATGAGGCCAACATAACCAAAAGGTATGGCCATCTGCAGGCCCGTGGGTACGGCCGCGGTCTCACCTGGTTTGATAACCATCTGTACGCAGGAAAATAAATCCATGCCGGCATCGCCCTGATGATGGTAGACTGGAATCCTGGCTTCAGGCACCATTTTTTTTACGGCTATTTTCATGCTCTGTCTCCCGAACCCGATTTTTAAATCCCTTCTATGATTACTTCAGCAAAATAGGACTTTAACTTTTCCTGCCATTGTTTTAAGTCAGAAGCCGGGTAGGGTTCAAACCTGAGGAAGGCTGGGTCCAGAGTGTTTTTGGGCACAAACTGCTGGAGTTGGAACAACTGCGCCCCAGAAAGCCACTCACCTATTTTAAGAAGGTCTTCACCGGTAATTAATCCGGGCACCACCGTCGTCCGAAAAGTATATTCCAGGCCAGAGTGCCGGATGATTTCCACACTCCGGATAATTTTTTCTGTTTCTACCCTGGCCCTAACAATTTCCGGATAGCGTTCCAGCGGCCCCTTGATGTCCATGGCCACAGCATCCACCAGCCCCTGACTGATGAGGTCTTCCAGCCTTTCCGGAAAAGAACCGTTGGTGTCTATCTTGAGCTGGTAACCACGGTCCTTGATAACCCGGGCCAGCACTTCCACTTCTTCGTGCAGCAGCGGCTCGCCACCACTCAGACAAAGTCCATCCAGCCAACCCTTCCTGGAATCCAGGTAGCTCAGGAAAAAATTAAGGTCTATGGTCTGGATGGTCTCAGGCCTGAGGACCAGGTCGGCATTATGACAGAAAGGGCAGCGGAAGTTACAACCGGCCAGAAAAACCGTGGAGGAAATCCGACCCGGAAAATCCTTGGAGGCAAATTTTTCTATACCCTTGATTTCAACCACAGGTCCAGCTCCTCGGCCGAGTTCAACACGGCCGTGGCCATGCCCTTTTCCTCCACAATCAGGGTGGGAATGATAATGGCTCCGGTGTTGTCTCGCCGCAGAATTTTAATATAATCCCTGATTTTCGCCTTGCCTTCTTTGGTACTCACATCAAATTCTTTGTGCTCCAGGCCTCTGTTTTTCAACAATTCTTTAAGTTTTTCGCATTTTGCACAGTTAGGCAACGTAAAGACTACATAATCCATCCTTACCACCTCTTTCCAAAATTCTTTAATAGCCAAGAATGTTTAAAAAATTATAGCCATTTTTAATCAATTTTGGAAAAGGTCACCCTTTCCCGGAATTCCTGCTGTTTGCCATCGTTCCAGGTCTTTACCGGCCTCAGGTAGCCAACAATTCTGGAATAGACTTCGGTCTCTTTTCCGCATTCAGGGCAGGATTCATGCTGACCCCGGATATAACCATGGCTTTCGCACACGCTGAAGGTGGGCGTGATGCTGTAGTAAGGTATCTTGGTTTCCGCAATCTTTTGCACCAGGCGACGGCAGGTCTTCCAGTCAATGGCTTCTGGCAGAAAAGCATGGAATATGGTGCCGCCGGTGTAAAGCGATTGAATGTCTTCCTGATGTCTTAAAGCCTCAAAAATATCCCTGGTGGCATCCACGTTGAGCTGCGTGGAATTGGTCAGGTACGGATATTTATCTGTCCCGGAGGTGTAAATGTTTTTGTATTTTTCCCGGTCCAGCCTGGCCAGCCGGTAAGAAGTGGATTCCGCCGGCGAAGCTTCCAGGTTGTAAAGATGGCCAGTTTCTTCCTGAAAATCTTTGAGCACCTCGCGCATGAAGAGCAGAGTTTCAATGGCAAATTCCTTGCCTTCAGGTGTGGCGATGCCCTTTTTCAGGAAATTCATGCAGGCTTCGTGCATCCCGCAGATACCGATGGTGGAAAAATGATTTTCAAAATGCCCCAGGTAAACTTTGGTGTAGGGCATCAGTCCCCGTTCCAGCATGTTGTTGACCACTTCCTGTTTGGTTTCCAGAGCTTCTTTGGCCAAAATCATCATTTCTTTAAGCCGGTCAAAAAATTCCTGTCTGGACTGAGCTTCGTAGCCGATGCGGTTAAGGTTTATGGTCACCACGCCGATGGAACCGGTTTGCTCGCCAGCTCCCCACATGTTGCCTGGCCTGCGTTTGAGCTCCCTCATATCCAGGTTCAAACGGCAGCACATGGCCCGGATGTCACCGGGGTTGAGGTTGGTACCCACGTAGTTCTGAAAATAGGGAATGCCATACTTGGCCGTGGCCTCAAAAAGCAGCCTGGCAATTGGCCCATCCCAGTCAAAATCTTTGGTAATGTTGTAGGTCGGAATGGGGAAGGTAAACACCCGGCCTTTCTGGTCGCCTTCAATCATCAGCTCCAGAAAAGCCTGGTTAATCATGTCCATTTCTTTCTGATAATCCCCGTAACAGGAATCCAGTTCTTGCCCGCCGACGATGACTTTCTTGTTCTGGAGGTCTTCGGGCACGGTCAGGTCAAAGGTCAAGTTGGAAAAAGGTGTCTGCCAGCCCCAGCGGCTGGGAACGTTCAGACCAAAAATCAACTTCTGGATGTCCTGTTTCACCCGTTCGTAACTCAGGTTATCAGCCCGGACAAAAGGCGCCAGAAAAGTATCCACGCTGGAAAAAGCCTGGGCACCGGCAAACTCTGCCTGCATGGTCCCGATGTAATTGACCATGTGCAGAGTAGCTGTTTCCAGGTGTTTGGCTGGATGAGAATGAACCTGGTTCGGCACATGACCAAAACCCTTGCGCAGCAGGTTCTCCATGGACCAGCCCGCACAATAGCCCACTATCGGATAGGAAAGGTCATGAATATGAAATTCACCTTCCAGGTGGGCTTTTTTGATTCTTTCTGAATACATGTTGTTAAGAGCAAAATTAGCCAGCACTTCACCGGAAATCCTGGCGTTCAACCCGGAAAAGCTGACCTGCCCTTCGTTGCTGTTTTCCCTGACCTTCCAGTCATGGTCGTTAATGTAATCTTTAATCAACCGTTCCAGGTTAATTCCGGTTTGTTTGGCTTCTCTGATAGCTTTATGCTTTTCCCGGTAAAGAATGTAAGCTTTGGCTACTTCATGATAGCCCTGCTTCATCAAGACCATTTCCACTATGTCCTGTATCTGCTCCACAGAAGGAATGGTATAGCCACCAAACTTTTCTTCCAGGACAAAGACAACGATGTCGGAAACATGCTGGGCAGCCATGGGGTCATCCAGTCCCTGGGATTGCATGGCTTTGTAAATAGCGTTGGTAATCTTCTCCTGAGTAAAATCCACGATAGCTCCATCCCTTTTTTTAATCCTGGTAATTTTGCTGGTCTTGACCATTCTTTACTCCTTCTCCAAATTCAAAGGCACAGGATTCAGCCAGCCGGGCTTTTGTGCTATCATAAAGACACGAGAAAATGACTGAAAAAACAATATTTAGTGCTGCTCATAGCCCTTGGGTACTAAATCTTGTGCCTTCGGCTATATATATAAATACATCGTTTGTTAAATGTCAAGAAAAAATTTTAAAATTTTTTTCACCAGAAAAACGATAAAAAGAGGTAAAAAAATGACCTATTCCTTAAGCCTCAGAACCAGCCAAAAGGAAGAATTTCTGGACCTGACCCCAAAAATCCAGGAACTGGTGGAAAAAAGCGAGATAAAAAACGGCCTGGTCCTGGTTTATGTGCCGCATACCACCTGCGGCCTGACCATAAACGAACATGCCGACCCGGATGTGTCAGCCGACATACTGATGGCTCTTAAAAGAGCAGTTCCGGATAACCTCTCCTACTCCCACGCCGAAGGCAATTCCCCGGCCCACATCAAAGCTTCGCTGCTGGGGAGTTCCCAGACCATCTTCGTGGAAAATGGCCGGCTTAAGCTCGGCACCTGGCAGGGCCTGTTTTTGTGTGAATTTGACGGTCCAAGAACCCGGCAGGTGTGGGTTAAAATCATAGCTGATTAGAAGCCATTACCATCTGCTTCCGATAAAAAACTAACGGGAGTGTTTTGAACCCTTTGCCTTAAATTAATTATCTTAGGTTAATTATTTGCTGACGACTGACTTTTCCAGCAGGTTACCTTCTCGGGCATCAGCTTTCTTTAACAACAACGCAAAAAACAGTCCCAGAAAACCCAGGGCGGCAAACATGATGGAAGATGCGGTGTAAGAACTGGTTTTATCCCGCAAAAAACCATTGAGCAAGGGGAAAAGCCCGAGACCTATATTCTGAATGGCGGTCATCAAACCAAAAGCTGTGCCTGTTCTTTCCTGGCGTACGACCACCGGAACCGAGGGCCACATGGCCGCCGGTACCAGCACAAAGGCCAGGCCCAGAGCGATCATGGGGTAAACCGGGTAAACATAGGTCAACCCCATCAGCAGATGGGCAGGTACAATAATCAGCGAGCCGAATATCATCATGGTGGCCCGTTTTCCAATTTTATCCACCAGGCTACCGGCAAAGGGCGCAAAAACCATAGAAGCAAAGATGATGATGGAGCTTATGCCGCCGGCCGTGCTGAACATATGAAGGAAATTGTTGAAAACCTGGGCCAGAAAACCACCCGCTGACTCCGCGGTTCGGGCAATTCCCCACTTGTCCACAAAAAAGTCTGTGGACAAGGCGGTGAAGGGGAAGATGGCGGAATAAAAAGTGAAGCACAGTCCGGTAATGTACCAGAAAGTAGGCTTGAATTCTTTCAGGTCGCGAAACCTGATTTTTTCCTGTACTTCTTCCGATTTCAGCTGAAGAACTTTCTCCCCGCGGCGGTCAAAAATTACATAAAAGACGTTCCCTAGAAGCGAAACAGCACAGGCCAGCACGGCAGCTAAAAGCGCATAGCGGAACCCGCCGAAATAACGGGAAATCAGTTCGCCGGTGTTAAAGGCAAAAAGGGAGCCCAGCCGGCTGACGGTCAGTGTTGCTCCAAAGGAAAAGGCCAGTTCTTTATCCCTGAACCAGCGGGCGAGCATGGCGCTTTGGGCCACAATCAGAGGTTCTGAACCAGCCCCAAAGATAAAACGACCAAGAAAAAAGAGAGGAATGCTTCTGGCTTTCCAGACCAGCACCGCTCCCACGAAAACCAGGATGGAAAAAAGCAGGCTGGCCTTCCTGGTGCCCAATTTGTCTACCAGCATGCCGCCAAAAAGAACGGCCAGGATGGCGGCCAGGCTGTACATGGTAAAAAAGGTGCCCAGGGTTTGCCTGGCTATTTTTAATTCTTCAATCAACGAAGGTGCTATAGCGGAAACTATGTCATAGGCAAAATAGCAACCAAAAGAAAGAGAAGCAATAAAAGCCAACATCAAAAACCTGTAAGCCCGACCTTCTGGGTTCAGTCCTAAAATCCTGGTCTTCTGCGGCATCTGGTGTCTGCCTCCTCCCTCAAACTTTCAGCATAAAAATAAAAACAATTAAGCAGCCAAAATATAACAGGGTTTTAAATAAGTCAAGATGACCCGAAAAACAGGTGCCCGCTTAAATTAACAACAGGTGTGGTAATTAAGCTAATAAATTTCTTGACCTTGGATGACGAGCTGGATTTTAATAAAGATAACATCATGGGAAGGAGGAAAAATGAATAAAAAAAGCCTGCTGGGTTCAGTCAACTGGACTTATCTTATACTGCTGCTCAGCCTGATTCTGGTAATCGGCGGAGCCTTTGCTCTTTACCTGACTAAAGGCCAGAAGATA
>JBBIRN010000140.1:0-6235 GCA_037441785.1 Candidatus Aminicenantota bacterium
GAGCCTAAGTTGTTCAAAATAATCACTTGTAAATTTGCGTTTCCAACTTTTTCGTTGGATTCCAGAGCTTTTTGAAAATATTCCAGAGCATGGTCAAAATCTTCTTTCTGCCCGGAGACTAAGCCCTTTTTGGCGTAGCTGAAGCCAAGGTTGTTAAGAGTGGCAGGAAAATAGGGGTTTGATTGGTCGGATGAAATGATGGATAGCGCCTGGATAAAATACTCAATACTTTTTTCAAAGTTGCCCGTGTCGTTATAAACCACGCCCAGGTTGTAATAAATGTCAAAAACATCCTGGGGAATCGTGTCTTCGTTGATAAAAGGCAAAGCCTGAGAAAAGTAATTGATGGCCAGGTTGAGGTTGTTGTTGGAATAATAGTAATGTCCAATATTCATGAAAGTTAAGATAACCTCATACGATAGTTTTAAACTCTGCGCCAGCTTATTAGCCTCAATATTGTACTTAAGGAATTCTTCTGGTTTTGAAATGTTATTTTCTAAGAAAGAATAACTAATTTTCCTCAGACATTTTACCTTGAGATAATTATTCTTAATTGAGTCGCATAAATTGATAGCTTCAGTTAATAATTCAATGGCCTGTTTATCCTGTTTGTTTTGTCTTAATAGCTTTGCTTGATTGTATAAATCAATTATTTTTAAGGATGTCTCACAATAACTGATGTTGGAACTGTCGTTTAATCCTCTGGCGTAATACAGGCATTTTTGATAATCTTCTGCGGCTTCATTCATCTGTCCGAGGCTAACCCGGGCGTTAGCCAGGTTTAGATAATAAGCGTTTTTTTCTTCTGCGCTTTTCGCCAGGCTGGCACTCTGTTCGAGTATTTTTATGGCAGAACTGTACTTGCCCTGGCTAATGAGGCTGTTTACAGAAGAAATCAATTGGGTGAAATTGGCCGGTGTAGTCAGTGCCGGACGGGGTTGAGAAAAGGCAGAGGACAGGAGGATTAAGACGAAGATAAAAAAAGCCAGCTTTTTAAGTTTTTCTGACAACTATCCAAACCTCAACCTTTATAAAACAATAATAGCGGATTTTGTCAATTACTTAAAGGGATGAAGGCGGGGGTGAGAAAACTTTATTTTTCTCACCCCCAGGGGTGATTTTAGACTTTTAACCCTCGTAGTCAGGGTCAACTTGATTTTTTTCTTGGTTTAAAATTAATCTCTTTCGTTTCCCGGTTTTGTCCCAACTTGAATTTCAGCCGTGGGCTTCAGGGTTTTCCCGCTGGAAATAGTGCTGTTTACGGTCTTGCCGGTGCTGTTGTCAGCAAAAGAACCCAGGAAAGGAAACAGGGAAACGATCAGGCTCATGGGTTTCTGTAAAAGAAGTCTGTCATGCTTAGAGATTTTCTTTTCCGCAGCATACATAGCTGGTACCAGGCTGATGGCGAAAACCAGGCAAACCAGAATGGCGATGATTTTGTTAAAAGATTTACGCATGGTAAAAACCTCCGTTTAGTTTAATTTGCTTGGAGGAATGACAGACCAGGAGGGAGAAAAGAAGATTGTTGACAATACCCCCTGTTTCTCATTCTCATCCAAGGCGCAATAAAAATTTAAAACTAAAAAAAGCCTTTGTCAAGTAAAATTTTTAGCCAGGGGGTAAATAAATTCTGTGTTTTCTATGATTTGAAAAAGAAGCCGATTTCGTATTCAGCCGTCTCGGGGGCATCAGAGCCGTGGACAGCGTTTCTTTCTACAGAAAAACCATACAGCCGGCGCAGGGTCCCGGGCCGGGCCTGGGCCGGGTCCGTGGCTCCCATGACCTCCCGCCAGTGCTTGATGGCCTCTTCGCCTTCCAGAAGCATGACTACTATGGGTCCCGAGGACATAAAATCGGTCAGGCTTTCATAAAATGGTTTATCTTTGTGGACGTGATAAAAAGCTTTAGCTTCTTCCTTGGTTAGATGGACCATCTTCATCCCTTTAATCTCAAACCCCTCATCTTCAACACGCTGGATAATCTTGCCGATGACTCTTTTTTTAACGGCATCTGGTTTTATGATGGCCAAAGTTCTTTCTATCATTGCCTTACTCCTTAGCAGCCAAATTATTTCGCCACAGCTGGAAAATTTATACTTCAAAAAAAGCTTCAGGTCAAATTCCCTCCTGGCCCCCATTTTTTTGACAAATCTCTGCTCTCGCTTTAAAATCGACTATCATGTTTAAAAATGACGCCAGCGAAAATTATGACAACCTGAAAGACGTGGCCCTGAAAGAACTCGGCTGTGACCTCTTCGGGGTCGCTGATATAACCTCAATCCGGGATGGCTTCCTCCTCTCTGACCGGGTCAAAAACCGCTACCCCCGGGCCATTTCTCTCGGAAAAGAAGTTTTGCTTTCTGTTCTTGATGATATTCAGGATGCCCCTACCTCGCTCTACTTCCATCATTACCGCCAGCTAAACGTTTTTCTTGACCGGGTGGCATTGCTCCTGGCTTCCAGGATTAGCGCGGCTGGTTATCTGGCTCTACCCATAGCCGCCTCCCAGGTTATTGACTGGCAGAACCAGAAAGCCCATGTTTCTCACAAAAAAATAGGTCAGCTGGCGGGCCTGGGCTGGCTTGGCCGGAATAACCTCCTGGTGAACCCGGTTCTCGGCTCTCGTTTTCGCCTGGTAAGTATTCTGACCAACATGCCGTTGAAAACGGATACTCCCCTGGCCTTTGGTTGTGGCGACTGCCACCGCTGTCAGGTAGTTTGCCCGGCTGGCGCCATAAAAGAGACACCGGCTGAATTTGACCACCTGGCCTGTTATCGTAAGTTGAAAGAGTTTCGCGACCGGGGTCTGGTCGGTCAGTACATCTGTGGCGTATGCGTCAAAGCCTGCTACGGGCAAAAATCAATAGCTGATTTTCAGCCTGAAGCAGACTGATACTGGCTCTCCGCTGGTAATCCCTTTCCTTGTTTGAAAGGCTTTCGCCCTTTACCCCACAACTCAGGAATTTTCAGACTTTTTTGCAGGGCAGCCAGATTTCCGTCCTCAGTTTGTCCGGGGAGACATTGCCTGAGTCCGAATCAAGATAACGTTCAAGGACTGGACCGTTCTGCACGTATCCGTTTGCTTCCAGCCATTCCCGCATCTTCAGGATTGTTTCGCCTGTTTTGTCATAAGGACCAACGTGGACAGCCACGGCCACGGTTTTAAAACTCCAGATTTTTTTGCTCAGGGGCGGCTGGACGATGGTTTGTTCGTTGATGGGGAAGCCAACTTCCCATTGAATTTTTTCCGGGTCCGACATAGTCGGGTCAGAATGAAAGATGCCGACCATGGAACCGGTGGGAAAAACATTCTGAGCCTGCATGTGTTGCAGCAGCTCGCCTACCGCGGCCTCAACCTCGGCAAAAGAACCCTGCCTCGGCAGAGAGCAATAAACAAATGGTTCAACTTCTTTTATTTCCACTTTTATCTCTCCCCCAACCTGAGCTTTAAGCCCGTGGCCAGAGAATGACTGGCTGAAAAAAAGAAGAAGCAAAATGATAAAAAAGCTATTAAGATAAACCCTCCGATTTTTCTTCATCTTTTCTCTCCTTTGCCTTTTAAATAATACTACTAAAACATATGTGATAAAAGCAAATTATCGGAGCCCGGACAGACGCTAAGTTAATCTCTGTCTGTGAGCAAAATGTCCGATAGTTTAAGTCGCCAGGAAGTGTCAAAAATTGAAAAAAAAGTGCATAAATATTGAGCTGCACAAAAGATGTGCAATTTGTTACAAAGCGTTGAAAATTAATTTTTTAAAACCAGACAAATTGTAGATTTCCACAAACTTTTTCACAAGAATTGTGGAAAATTCCAGCTCGGGTGAATCAATGATGTCAGACCAAAAACTCAGCTTAATTTTTGAGCTATCTAATAATTAGATAATTTTTCTGTCTGGCCGCTTTTATTTTTTGTTTTTTACGTATTTATCAAACCACTCTATCATCTCGGCTAACACGTGCAAAATTGATTCCCTGGCTGAATAACCATGGCTTTCGTAAGGCAGCATGACCAGGCGGGCTGTTCCACCGAGTCCTTTAAGCGCGGCAAACAACCTCTCTGACTGAATTGGAAAAGTCCCGGAGTTATTATCTGCTTCGCCATGAATTAAGAGAATGGGCTCGTTTATTTTATCGGCGTACATAAAGGGAGATACTCTCCAGTAGAGCTCAGGCGCTTCCCACAGGGTTCTTCTTTCATTCTGGAAGCCAAAAGGAGTGAGTGTTCGGTTGTAGGCGCCGCTTCTGGCTACTCCCGCGGCAAACAGGTCAGAGTGAGCCAGCAGGTTGGCGGTCATAAAAGCACCGTAGCTATGGCCGCCAACGCCAATCCTTTTCCTGTCGGCTACACCCAGGCGGTCCAGAGCATCTATGGCTGCTTTGGCATTGGCCACGATCTGAGGAATGAAGGTGTCGTTCATGGTCTTGGGGTCGCCGACCACAGGCATCTGAGCGTTATCCAGCACCACGTAACCCTGGGTCAGGTAAAAGAGCTGGCTGGCACCTCGGTAAAAAGTAAAACGGTAGGGCGAACCCCGCACCTGACCGGCAGTGGCCGGGTCGTTGTATTCCATAGGATAAGCCCAGATAACAGCAGGCCTTCTCTCGCCTTCTTTGTAATCAGGCGGCAGGTAAAGCATGCCGGAAAGTTCCACGCCATCGTCTCTTTTGTATTTTATCAACTGTTTCTTCACGGCCGTTAGCTGTGGGGCCGGGTCTGGAAAAGCCGTCAGGGCTTTCCTTTTTCCGCTTTTTAACTCCAGAAGATAATAGTTGGGCGGCTGAGTGGGGGACTCAAAAGAAGTTATCAGGCAGTCTCTTTTTTTCCCGTCAAAAGCCAGGAAATTCTCGTAAACGCCCCGGTCACAGCGCCACAAACGCGTTTTCTTTAAAGTTTTCAGGTTGAACTTATCCAGAAAAGGTCGGTCTCCCTCAGGCGAGGCTCCGTTTCCGGTGAGGTAGATGAAATCTCCTTCCTGCAGAGCCACCCGGTCGCCTTCTGGCGTGGCTACCATAACCGGCCGGCCGGGGTCGTTGTACTGGTCCTGAGCGCTGAGGTCAAAAATCTTGCGCAGCTCCCCAGGCTTCTTGAGGTCAAAAAGGTAAGTGGTCCGCCATCTTTTCTTCCATTCATACTCGGACACCAATCCTTGGTCAGCCCGGCCCAGCCAGATTATTCCTTGAAATCTCTGGGGTAGCCTGAGGGCTTCTCTGGCCTCGCCTGAAAACGGTGCTTCCAGCACCATCAGCCGGTCTCGGTGCGGAACGTTCTTTTCCGGGTTACCCTCATCAAGGGCTTCCACCCAGACCAGGGTAGCTGGTTTCAAGGGCTGCCATTCTGGAGAGCGAGGGCCAGTGGGCACACCGTTTCTGGGAACTTCTTCAGCCGCCGGAAGTTCGGCCACCACTTTAACCAGGTTTCCCTGACGGTCCCAGATTTCCAGGCTATGAGTAAAAGAAGTGAAGGGAACGCTGTAGGAGAAAGGTCTTTTTATTTTTTTTACCAGCAAGTATTTGCCATCCGGAGAAGGACTGGCAAATTCATGCATCCCGGGCGAGCTTATTTTTTGTTGCCCGTTGGTAGCCAGGTCCAGTCTGAGAATCTGGGTGGTAGCATAGTATTCAAATAATTTTTCATCGTAAGGGGTTTTGAGTAAATCCTGGTAGGTGGGCACAGAAGCGTACTTGCCAGCTGTTTCCTGGATGTTCGGCCCAACTGGAACACGAGGAGCAGCTGGCTCCGGGCCGCGATTTTCCGGGTTAGAAAAAACAAGCAGACTTCGACTATCCGGTAACCAGGCAAAGCCCCCGTTGAGAACAGAATTAAGCTCCGGGCCAAAGACTTTTCTTGCCTGTCCGGTTCTGGCCTCAATAATCCATAATTCCTGGCCCCGGTCTAAGTATCTTTTAACTGCCAGGTAACGGCCATCCGGCGACCATTCCGGCTGGCTGTAAACAGGTTCTTCTGGAAGCTCGACTTTAATTTCCTTGCCGGTTTTTATATCTTTCAGCACAAAGCGGGTGAAAAACCTTAAGACCTGCTGGCTGTTGTTGTGGGGTGTTATTCTTATTCCGGCCAGGCGATAAAACGGCTGGCTAACCTGGGCAATAGAAGGCATTGGCTGATAATGGCTCATTAACATAGTTTGCTGCTGGGGGTCAAAGCTAACCAGGGGCAGCGGTGGCGCATCAAGAATGTCCACGATTTCTTTTGGCGGAAGCTTGTAAGGTTCTTG
>JBBIRN010000141.1:0-250 GCA_037441785.1 Candidatus Aminicenantota bacterium
CGTACCGGCCTCAATTATTCCAATTTAAGAGACCGGTTTTCCCCCGAAATGCCCAGAATTGTCCGGCACGAAGAACTGAGCTGGAATGGCTTTCTGATGTTTCATCTGAGCCGTTCCTTTTCCGTAGCCTGGCAAGCAGAAGCTACTTCTTTTGATTATCCTAACGTGGTGGTAGGAAATAGTTATATTGATCAAACATTAAACAGATTTCAGTACTACTTCGATTTCTTTTTATTCTACCGCTCCAACC
>JBBIRN010000141.1:260-6233 GCA_037441785.1 Candidatus Aminicenantota bacterium
ATCTAAATTTACAGAGCGGACTTTATAAATTCAAAAAACCGGAAGCTAAGTTTAAAGATACCAGGCAGTGGGCCGCCTACCTCGGGCTGGAATTCATTCCGCTGACGGCACCGGAAAGAAGAAAATTTACCGGAAACATAAACGTTGGGTTTAAATACCTCCAGCCAGAAGACGCTCGTTTGAAATCTAAAAAAGCTCTGGTTGGCAGCGGATTAATGGCCGTAAACCTCAGCCGTTTGCTCACCTGGCAGATCTATTATAACCGGGATTATAGCGTTTCTGTTTACTCCGACCTTCTGTATTATCTTCAGACGTCTTTCGGCCTGGGGCTAAACTTTAACCTGAACAGCAAAATGACCCTGACTAATCAGCTTATGGAAGGCATAAGCAGCTATCCCTTCCGTACCGAGGGGGTGTCTTCTTTTAACAGATTTAAGTTTTTCATGTTTTCCTCAAGCCTGAGCATAAAAGCCAGCCGGGACCTTTCCTTGAATCTGATGATGGACCTGGGCACCAGGATAATCTATCCTTCAGGAATCAAGAATAGCCGTTAGTTTATCGGCTTCGGTCTGACCTACGGTTCTGTGCCCGGAGTAAGAATGAAACCAGATTTTTCCTGGTATTAACATAACCGGTATTAAGACAAGAAGTTATGAAAACAAAAGAAAAAGTAAACAAAAACCACATAAGAACCAAGGAGAAAAGGAATGGCTGACCGTCTTAAAATTTTGTTCCAGTTTTCTCTGGCTTTTCTATTGGCCATAATCCTCAGCACCAAAATCAGAATACTGAAACCAACCTGAAGAGCGTTGATTACCGCATTGGCCCCAAAGACCTGATTGAAATAAAAGTCTACGAATTACCAGAGCTGGACCAGACCGTCCGGGTGGCCGAAGATGGAACGGTTTCTCTGGCAGTTATAGGCAAAGTTGAGGTCAATGGTCTCACGGCCCAGGAGCTGGAAAAAAAACTGAGCGAGATTTTAAACCAGAAATACACCAAAGCAGCCCATGTGACGGTAGTGATCAAGGAACATCAGAAAGTCGCTATCCTGGGTGCTGTTGGCCGGCCGGGCCTTTACGAGTTGATCGGCCCGACCTCCCTTTTCCAGATTCTTTCTGAAGCAGGTGGCTTAACTCCTCAGGCCGGCCAGGAAATTCATATCCTCAGAGAGACCACGCCAGGAAACAAAGAAAGAATTATTCTTAACCTCAACGAAGTTCTTAAAAGCGGCCAGACCAGCAGCATCATGCTTCAACCTCGTGATGAAATCATCGTTCCTTTTGACCAGACTCTGACCGTTTATGTCTACGGCGAGGTAAAAACTCCGGGCGCCATCACCTACCAGGAATCAAAAAAAATCACCTTGCTTCAAGCTATTGCCAGAGCCGGTGGTCTGACAGAATGGGCCAGCGGCATTCAAGTGATGGTAAAAAGGAAGGACCCAAAGACGGGCCAGGAAAAAAATCTCTGGTATAACCTGAAAAAGATAGTGGATGGTAAAAAACCGGACATCTACCTGCAGGACGGAGATATTGTAATTGTCAAGTAAATAAAATGATAAATCAGGACGCAAAACACATGACCGAATCAAAGCCTACTCAACAAAACATTCTGGAATTATTCATTTACTACTGGAATGCTCTGATTAAATGGAAATGGACAGGGATAACTGTAGCTTCTTTAGTAATCATCATAACCGCTGCCATAATCTTGCTTTTCCCCCACATCTACCAGGCAAAAGGCACTATCTGGCTGGAAGAAAGCTCTAACCTTCTGCCCTTTGAAGAACTGAACCGTTTATCAGGGGAAATTACCTCTCAAAGTCATTCCATGCTGCTTAAAAGCAGGTCTTTAGCGGCCGAGGTAATAGACAAATTAAAGCTGGATGAAAACCTGGAGCCAACCAGCGCCGCCCCTGCTGTACCAGCCAATTCAGCCGGGACTTCCAAAGCCCGGGAAAAATTAATAGATGCTTTTCTTAAATCTTTAGATGTGACTCCCGTTCAGGGGACAAAACTCCTTGAAGTAACTTTCAAGCACAAAAACCCCGAGACCGCCGCCGCCATCCTGAATTCCCTTTTTGATTCCTACATAGAAATGCTGGTCAAAAGAAAATACACTGCTTCAGAGCAGGCCACCGAATTTTTAGCCAGCCAGATCGCCAGCCTGCGGAAGGATATTGAAGAAGCCGAAAAAAAACTGGCTGAACTTGGCTCTTCTCAGGGTATCTTGCCCCTGAGCTCGGCTGAAGCCCCTCTTATCAGCAAGATTACCGAAGTTAACGCCGCTCTCACGGCCGCTACCCTGGAAAGGGTCAACAAGCTTTCTTACTACAACCAGCTTAAAGCTATGCGGCCGGAAGACATTTCCGAATCTCCAGCCAACTCGACCATTTCCAGGTTGAAAGAACAGTATGCCCTTCTCAGCCGGGAATACGCCCGACGGTTGGCCACCCTCAAACCAGAATATCCGGAAATGCAAAAACTGAAGTCAGAAATTGACGCTACCTACGAAGCTCTCCAGAACGAAAAAGCCAACATGATCAAAGCCGCCTACGCCGAATATTTAGGGGCTTTAGCCAAGGAACAAAATCTGCAGAAACTGCTGGATGAACTCAAAGCTCAGGTCTACAAAGCTAACAGCAACGCCATTCTCTATAACAGCCTTAAAATAGAAACTGAAAACAAAAAAGCCCTGCTGGAAGCCCTGACCAAAAGGCAAAGCGAAACTGACCTGGCTTCCCGGCTAAAGGATTTGCAGCTACTCAACGTCTGGATTGTGGACCGGGCTTCTGTCCCGGTAAACCCCGCTTTTCCCAACCGGAAAAAAACTTTACTGCTGGGCTTAGTGTTAGCTTTATTGGCCGGAGCTGGTACCAGCCTGTTCGTCAATCATCTGGTGGCCACCGTCAGGTCATCTCGAGATATCATCCTGGCTACTGGTTATCACGTTATTGGCACCATCCCAGCCTTTGAAAAAGAAATTAAACCTCGCGGTCAAGTGGAGGAATTCAGGTTACTGAAAAATCTTCTGCGTGGGGGTCCGATTCTGACCAGCTCAAAAAAGAAAAGGTCTCAACCTAAAGAAATCAACTTTAAACCCAGTCCGAGCAAAGAAAAAGACGACGGGAAGACTCCCCGAATTGAACTAATCGTCCACCGTCAACCACAATCAATACAGGCGGAAGCCTTCAGGTCCATCAGAACTTCCTTCCTGATCTCCTTACCAGAAACTTCTAAAAAACTTCTGGTTTTTTCCAGTCCCTTGAGTAAGGATGGCAAATCTTCCATCATCTCCAACCTGGGTCTGTCCTTAGCCATGGCTCGCAGGAAGGTAGTGCTGGTCGATTCTGACCTCAGAAAACCAAGATTATCCGAAATATTCGACCTGGATTATACCTGGGGGCTGTCTCACTTCCTGAGTTCGGTAGTAGATGCTTCAGAAATAATCAAGCCCACTTCTTTTAACAACCTTTTCATTGTGCCTTCAGGCGTCATGCCCTCAGACCCGATTGAGGTGATGCTCTCTGAAAAGATGAAAGCTTTCTGTGCCCACCTTAAACAAAACTTTGACTATGTGCTTTTTGACTCGCCCCCGATACTGGCTGTTTCCGATGCCCTGGTCTTGAGCCGCCTGGCCGATGGCCTTGTGCTGGTGGTCCGGGCCGGCCAGACGCCAATCTCAGCCCTGAAGCAGACCAAAAATAAAATTGAGGCCCACAAGATTAACCTGCTGGGAGTAATTATCAATGGAGTGAGTCTCCTGGAGCAGGATGGTTACTACGCCAAACAATATTATTCTTACGCCCGACCCCTGTAGAAAGACAACCTAGTTGTGTAAATGGGGAAAAAGCAGAAGTTAGCTTACTTCTCATATTTTTATCCCATTTTTATCTCAATTTTTTTGACAAGAACGAGTTAAATGTAGTATATAATTTTTAACATGTCGGGCAATAATGAAAAAAGGATGACAAGGATGGTGGAGACCAACCTTCTTAAAGCTTTCAACAATCTGGAAGTAAATTTTTTAAACCGTCTTCTGGAGCAAATTACAGACGGGTGTGTAGTGGTCAACAAGGACCTGAACTATATCTACTGGAACAAGTCTCTTGAGAACCTGACCGGCTTCACAAAAGAAGAGATGGTGGGTAAAAACTGCACCTCAGAACCAGGGTTACTGGCTGACCCCACCGGAAAAAATCTCTGCGCAGAAAATTGTATCTGTGCTCAGGTTCTAAAAGATGGCAAGCCGTTGATTCTTGATGTCTATGTCCAGCATAAGAATGGCTATCGTATCCCAGCCGTCCTCAGAGCCCTCCCGGTGCTTGATGCCGAGGGCCAGGCGGTGGGCGTGGTCAAAATAATCGTCAACGCTACTCCGTCTATTGCCATCCCCTTAAAAATCAACGAACTGGAAAAAATGCAGCTCCTGGACGTTGACACCGGGATTCCAAACCGCCTGTACATGGAACTTTACCTGAAAAATAAGATTGAAGAATATCAAAAATATGGCCTACCTTTTGGTCTGATTTATGCGGATATAGATAACTTTGCCAAGATTCAGGAAAGATTTGGTCGGTTCAACGCGGCCAAACTGGTGCGCATGATGGCCAGGACCATTTACAAAAACATAAGATATTTTGACGTCGTGGCCCGCTGGGATACAGAAGAATTCCTGGTTGGCCTCCTGAACATCGACGAAAACCGTCTGGATATTGTGGCCAATAAGCTCAGGTTACTGGTGGCCGAATCTTACATTACTGTGGAAACCGGATTACTCAACGCTACTGTTTCTATGGGCGCCACCCTGGTGCAGCGTTTTGATACGGTGGAATCATTGGTAAAAAGAGCTGAACAGTTGATGCTGCACAGCAAATGGCGCGGCCGCAACAAAGTAAGCCTGACCTTTACCCAGAGAGAAACCTGAATAAAGGCAGTCCCACCCCTTTTGGGAGATGGGACTGAGAAAGGAGGGGGTAAAGGGAATAAAGGGGGTCCTTAATAAGAAAGTCCTTTATACTTCAGGCCGGCACACTCGGCCAGAAAGGCTACTTTGTTATCACTCCCCGTGAGAATGATTTTTATCTCCGTATCACCGGCAATCCAGGATGACCTGAATTCCAGCTGTCCGGAACCAAGAGCTTTTCCCCAGAAATTGCTTTTATCTTTATAGGTGGGGTCCAGCCAATCCACCTGTTCATAGGCTGGCTGGCCAAAGTGGCTTTCCAGATAATTCTTAAGCTTGAGATAATCAGAGATGTAGTAATTATTATCCGAATAGGTTTCCAGTAAATGAAAACGGGCGGAAACCAGCTCGTTTCTCCAGAAAATGTATTCTACCAGGCAGGGTTTATTCATTAAATTCTGACGATACTGGTAGACTTCAAGCTCTCCCGAGGTTTCCTTGTTTAAGGGCCGGCCGGCCACTTCCAAGAATTTCTCCACCGGCATGCCCCAGATTAAAGGCAGCTCAAATTTCTGGTTAAAATCAATTTCTCTGGGGGTCAGAGTCTGGTCACTGCTGTAGAGTAGAATAGAATTAACTTCAGGAAACAATTTACGGATCATCTGTTCTTTGACATAGCCGGCCACCGTTTTCCCGCTTTCGTTTGACCTGTAGTAAACAAAAACCCACTCATGCTTGAATTTCAGGGCACTGGCCTGAACGAGTATTTCACCCGTGGGGACTTCAGTGACAACCGGACTTTTCTCGCTCGGTTCCAGATAGAGATTGGCCCTGGGTACTATGACCTGGTACTTTTTCGTTTGAGGGAAAGCCAGCGTCGTAACTATCAGAAAAAACACCGCCAGTGTTAAAAGCCTGTGAAACCTGACTGAAAATTTGCCCATGAGAGGACTCCCTTTCTTTTTTCCTTTCTGTTCTATTGATAAATCTGAGCGGTGGGTTAGACAATACCCCAAGATGGTGATTTTAGGGGGGATAAATCTTCACCTGGTCCTCATCGCGGGG
>JBBIRN010000142.1:0-6232 GCA_037441785.1 Candidatus Aminicenantota bacterium
CCGGTGGTACTGCAGAGAAAGAAGGTGACCGGGGTTGACGGTGATGATTTTCAGGCTGGAAGCCAGCTGATGGGGGTAGGTACGAAACTTACCCCAGGGCCGCTCTTCTTCATAAATAAGCTTAAGAATGGATTCCTGAGTTATTTTTTCATTCCAGTCATTCATGTTAATTTTTTAGTTTTATTCTAATTTCTTCTTTTTACCTGTGAGGTCCGGCTGGTTTAAACAGGCAGAAAATTCTGCCTTATTCAACTCCGGGTTTAAAAAGGCACCTCATCATCACCGCCGGAGCCCGGCTCAGAGCCCGGAAAATCTTCCACCGGTTCAGCCAGGTCGGGGAATTCATCCACAGCCGGTTGCTCGCCGTAGCCGGTGTCCACCTGCTGCTCTGGCTGACCGGTTATTTTTTTGCCCAGCGGCACCACGTTGATGGCTTCCACCTCGGTGGAATTTCTGCGGTTGCCGTCCCGGTCTTCCCAGGAGCGCCACCGCAGCTTTCCTTCCACCAGTATCTGCCGGCCCTGTTCCAGAAATTTTTCGCAGAATTCAGCCAGCTTGCCCCAGGCTACGATGCGGTGGTATTCAGTCCGGTCAACGGTTTTTTTCGTATCCTGGTAATAGAGCTGTTCGTTGGTGGCTACCTGAAAACGAGCCACTGGCCGGCCTGATTCAGGCAGGTACCTGATTTCCGGTTTTTTTACCAGATGTCCGATAAGAATCACCCGGTTCAGACTATTTCTTTCTCTCATTTTCCCACCAGTTCATTTATTTTTTGCTGGGCCAGGCGGCTTTCTTCCTGGGAGGGGTATTTGCTGACCAGCAGTTTAAAGGTGGCCAGAGCTTCCTCTTTTTTCCCGAGGTTGAGCAAACTCATACCTTTTTTCAGGTAAGCAGCCGGCACTTTATCCCCGGAGGGATAGCTCAGCAGAAGTTCGTTGAAAGCTTCTATGGCCTCATTGTATTTGCCCTGGCTGTAATAACACTCGCCAATCCAGTACATAGCGTTATCAGAAAGCGGGGTATTCGGGTATTGCTGGAGAAAAAGCTTGAAGCTGTCAATAGCCAGGTCAAAATTCCCCTTGAGGTAATCACCGTAGGCGTTGTTGTACATTTCCTGAGCCGGAATGGTAACTACCTGAGGCGTGGCTGTTGCCGCTTTGGCTTCTTCGGTTTTGGCGGGTGTTTTTTTGGTTGAAGATTTTGCCTTTTCTTCCGGCCGGGGCTGAGAAGCTAAATTTTCCAGCCGCTGCAGGGCCTCCTGCAGTCCAGTCAGCTGAAACTGGATTTCTTCCAGTTTACCCTGCAGCTGCTGGTACTGAACCGGCAGGCTGTTGCGGAGCTCATCCTTAAAACTGCTCTGCTCAGTCTGATTTTTCCTGACCAGTTCGCCTAAAAGCCTGACCTGTTCTTTGATGTCCTGCAGGTCTCCGGTTACCTTTCTCATGGCGTAGGTCAGTTCCTGCACCTGGAGCTTCAGAGCCTGGATGTCTTCGTACATTAATTCATAAGCTTTTTTGTTTTGCTGAGGGTCAGCGCGTAAAAAAAGCAGGCTAACTGATAGCAAGAGGAGAAAAGCTACCGGATATTTTTTCCCTGTTTTCAACTTATTTCTCGATTATTAGAAATTGAGCCCGTCTGTTCTTGGCCCAGGCTGTTTCGTCATGACCCGGGTCCAGAGGCTGGCTCTTGCCGTAAGAAATAATTTTCATTCTTTCGGCCGGGATGCCCAGGGAAACAAGGTATTCCATGGTGCTTTTAGCTCTTTTTTCACCCAGGGCCAGGTTGTATTCTTCGGTGCCTCTTTCGTCGCAGTGGCCTTCAATCAGAATCTTGACTGTGGGATGTTTTTTTAGCCATTCAGCATTCTTTTCCAGCACCGGCACGGCATCTGGCCTGATGTTGTACTTATCATAATCAAAGAAAATCATGGCCAGGGGTTTTTCCTGGTTGAGTTCTTCCAGGGTTTTCTTCATGAAGATTTCTTCTTCATTCAGCACCGGCTCTTTGACCGGGGGTTCTTCCACTTTTTCCACTTTAGGTTGTTCCTGAGCCTGCGGTGGTGGTGGAGGAACTTCCTTGGCTTTTTTCTTGCAGGAAGCGGTAAAGGAAATGATGAGCAACAGAGAAAGAGCGATGATGATTGCTTTTTTCATGATAAAACTACCTCCTCAACATTAAAGTTTCTACGTTATGGTTATGGCCATTCAATTTATACAATTTAGCCTGTCTTCTGTCAATAAAAAGTAGCTAAATTTCAGTTTGTCCAGTTAGGTAATTTGTTTTCTCCGGCCGAGGTCAGACATTTCAGGTTGGTCCCGTCATAATCTATAGAATAAATCTGGATAGTACCAGACATGTTGGAAGAAAAAACGATATGCCGACCGTCCGGCGACCAGGAAGGTGATTCATTCCGGGCGTTTGATTCTGTTAACTTAGTAATTTTGTTGGTTTTCAGGTTCAAAATATAGAGGTCAAAGAAATTGTTGACCCGGGAAACAAAAACAATTCTCTCGCCATCAGGCGACCAGACTGGAGAATCCAGATAATCCCCGCCGAAACTCACCTTGCGCACGTTCCCGCCTTCAGCATCCATGATGTAAATCTGTGGAGTGCCGGTTCGGTCAGAGGTAAAAGCAATTTCCCGGCCGGTGGGAGACCAGGAGGGGGCGGTGTCAATGGCGGAGTTAAAAGTAATTCTTCTTATGTTGCTGCCGTCAGCGTTGGCCACGTAGATTTCTGCGTTACCGTCACGGGTGGAACAGAAGGCCAGTTTTTTTCCATCAGGTGAGAAAGCACCGGAAAAATTGGTGCCTTTAGTGGAGACCGGAACCAGCTTGCCTTCGTAGGGATAAAGAAGGTAAAGGTCTGGATTACCCGCCCGGTAAGACGTAAAGACAATAACTCTCTGGTCCGGGGACCAGGCTGGCATGTAATCACGCCATTTGTTGAAAGTCAGGCGAGTCTGGTTAGCTCCGTCATAGTCCATCATGTAGAGTTCATCGTTTCCGTCACGGTTGGAGATAAAAACTATTTTGCTGGTAAAAAAGGGTTTTTCGCCGTAGATTTTCATCAGCTCATCAGCCAGTCGGTGAGCTACCAGGCGGTAGACAGCAGGTTCGGCCTGGTATCTTTTGCCCAGGATTAATTTTTCGCTCTTTACATCAAAGACCCGGGCTTCAAGAACTATTTTCCCTGCTGATTCTGTTATCTCGCCGACTACCAGAATTCTGGCCTGGATTGATTCCCAGTCCTTGAAAAAAATTTGGTTGGGGTCCAGGGGACGGATGTAGCTGAGATGTTCCCTGGGAATAAGGGTAAAGACCCGGCTGTACTTAAGGTCATCAGATAACACCTGGTGGATGGTTTCCGCGGCTTGCCGGGCCGTGGCCGAGGTGGTCTCAGCCACAAACGGCGGCAGGGCCACGGAGATAGCCGGAACCCCTTCCCTGATAGTCAGGACGATTTCCTGCTGGGAGGGCAGGAAATTGGTTAACGAAATCAGAAAGGCAACCGTTAAACAGGAAATTAAAAGCTTGTTTTTCATTTGCTCCGCTCGAAAATTAAATGTATAGCCAGGTAGTCATTTTCATAATCTCTTGGCAAAGGTGGAAAAGGTGCGGCCAGTTCCACGGCTCTTCTGGCGGTCAGGTCCAGGGCTGGCAGGTTTGAGGGCTGTTCTATCTTCAGGTCAGCAATCTGGCCGTTACGCAGAATCTTGAAGTAGATGACGGCCTGGTATTCGCCGGTAAAATCTATGTTGTTGACCGCGGTAAACCAGTTAGAGGATACCCGGTCAATGATAATCTGGAGGTAGTAGGTGTAAGGGAATGAACTAGTGCCGAGCGGGTCGCCATAACCATAGCCAAACCCGCCGCCGCCACCTTCTCCCACGCCTATCCTGAGCCCGGAGCCACCACCTCCTGTTCCGCTGCCCCCTCCGGCCTGTCCGCTGGTCTGAGTTCCTCCCGAAGTGGCACCGGGCAGGGGCGCAGAAATTTCTGTTTTTTTCGGCGTTTCTTTGGTTTTTGAGCTTTTCGGCTTTTCCACTGGATGTCTTAAAGAACTGCTGGCTGGCTGACCAGCTTTCTGCGGCACAGTCAGTTCTTTCATGGTTTCTTTTTTAGGAGAAGCCGACGGCTGACCTCCTGGTTCACCCGGGCTTCCTCCCGGTGTTCCGCTGCTTCCAGAGCCGCTCCCACCACCGCCACCGCCAGGCAGGCCAACAAAATTCAGGTTAACGTAATGAACCATACCTTTTTTGCTCGGAGCGGTTAAATAATTAGAAAAACCCACCAGGGCAAAAATGATGATGTGCAGGAATAAAGATAAAATCAAGGCCCTTTTAAAGGGTCCGCTGCCGAGCAGAGAAGATTTCATCAGCCTGTCCGTTTCTTGGTTGCCGGTTTTTCCAGTGGTTCGGTCACCAGGCCGACAACTTCGATGCCGGATTTTTTAATGATATCCAGTACCTGAATGAGCTGGCCGTAATTCAGGTTGCGGTCAGCCCGGAGGTAAACTATTTTCTTGGTTTTATTGAAAAAATATTCCTGCAGTCTTCTTTCCAACAGGTTGATGTTGATGACGGATTCGCCAAAGTGAATGTAGCCGTCAGCCGTTATGGTCAGGGTCAGACCTTCTTCAGCCGGCGCGGATTCGGTTTCTGCCTGAGGCAGGTTTATCCCGATGCCAGATTGCATCATGGGTGCAGTGACCATGAAAATAATTAGCAGAACCAGCATGACATCCACCAGCGGAGTAACGTTTATCTCGGACATAGAAGTCCCCAGTCTTCTCCGACCGTTGGCTGAAGGAACAGGGTTGAGGTTAACTCCCATAGGCTTTTTCCACGATGTTTAAAAATTCCAGGCTAAAATCGTCCATCATGGTTATTAGCTCTTTTATGCGGCCAAGGTAAAAATTGTAGGCAATAACCGCGGGTATAGCAGCAAAAAGTCCGATGGCTGTGGCGATGAGGGCTTCAGCAATACCAGGAGCCACGGTTACCAGACTGGCTGAACGGACCACTCCAATTTTATGGAAGGAATCCATGATGCCCCAGACCGTGCCAAAAAGACCGATAAAAGGAGTAACGCTGCCGCAGGTAGCCAGAAAACTCATTAATTTTTCCAGCCGGGTGATTTCCGCGTTGGAGGCCCGGAGCAGGGCCCGGTTGATCATTTCCAGCTTATCTCTGTCTAAAGCACCCTGAGGTTGTGGGTTAGAACGGGTCAGATGAGCCAGTTCCTTGAAGCCAGCCTGGAAAAGACTGGATAGCGGGCTCTGCCGGTATTTCCTGGCGGCTTCGTTTACTTCGTTGAGAGATTTACTGCGGCGGAAAACTTCCAGAAAATTTCTGGAGGAGACTTCCGCGGCTTTGATAGTTCTGTGTTTGTAGATGATAATGGCCCAGGAAAAGACAGAGAAAAGAATTAAGACCAGAAGAATAAACTTAACGACAATGGTAGCCTGAGAAATTAAGGCAAATACGTTCATGGCTTTTTCAAATTAACACACGACCACGATGATGTCAATCAAAGTGCCTGGCTTGACTGTTCAGGGGAAAAGGGTTTTAATTATTAGCTGAATACGAGGCGCACTTGAATACCTTCAAGAAGAAACTCATTCATCCACCCCGGCTGCTGGCTCTGAGTTTTCTGGTAGCTATCATCGCTGGAAGTTTGCTTCTCCTTCTGCCTGCCTCTACCGCCAGCGGTCAGATAAAAATAATAGACGCCCTTTTTACTTCTACCTCAGCGATTTGTGTGACCGGGCTGACGGTCGTGGATACAGCCACTTATTTTAGCCCTTTGGGACAGACCATCATCATAATCCTGATTCAGCTAGGGGGCCTCGGGATTATGACTTTTTCCAGTTTTATCCTGGTTACCGCCGGGCGAAGAGTAAGCCTGACTGATAAGTTAGTGGTAGAAGGTTCGTTCCGGCCATCAGCCATTTCGAGTTTTCAAGAACTGGTCAGGGATGTTTTTGTCTTCACCTTTGGCTTTGAATTTCTGGGAGCCTTGTTGTTGTTGGCCAGGTTCGGACAGAAGTGGCCTTTTCCCCGGGCTCTGGCTCTATCTGTTTTTCATTCCATCTCGGCTTTTTGTAACGCCGGTTTTTCTCTATTTTCTGAGAACCTGATGGGCTTCCGGGGAGATGTGCTGGTTAACCTGGTAATGATGTTTCTTATTGTGCTTGGCGGGCTGGGTTTTTTTGTGTTGCAGGAAATTAA
>JBBIRN010000143.1:0-5310 GCA_037441785.1 Candidatus Aminicenantota bacterium
CGGCTGTTGTTTTTCCTGAGTTTTCTTTTCCCGAGTTTCCTTTCATTTATGGCAACTCCTCTGATAGTTTTCTGATGGTTTTCGGGCCAGGGTTTTAAAACAGAACTGGCTTGAAAATTGCGCCAGCAAAGTCTTGGCCTCAGCGCAGCTTCATCAATATATACAGAAAAGCAGGCGAAAAGGTTGCCGAGAAATTTATTTTTCTGGTTATTTTTCTGGATTGGGTGGGTCAGGTGACGGGGAGGGCATAAGAGCAAAACGCAGTAATGGTGAACGCAGCAGGGTAGAATGGTTGAAAGGAAAGAGTGAGCGTGGGCGTGGCAGGGTAAGCGGCAAAAATGGAAATATAGAAGGTGTCCCCATTTTTCATTCGAACTTCATAAAGGGGGCGGGCCGGATAGGACGGATTTCCACTTTTTCCCAGACGCGGTTCAGGATGTAGGGCTCTTGGGCCAGCCATTCGCGTCGAACCGTTTCTTCGTCCGGGAAATTGCAGATGATAACTGAACCTACAGGTTCGCCGCTCTCGTTCATGATGGCGGCGGCACAGAGCCATTTTCCTTCTTCATAAAATTTCTCGCCGAGCTTCAGGTGGTCCGGTCGGCAGGCTTGGCGGCGCTGCGGACCTTCTGGCGGGGGATAATCAAAAGCTAACACCATAAAAGTCATTTTGGCACCTTCCTGGCTAAATGATATGACAGAATTTACGTTTTTACAATTTACCGTTTTTAAATTTTGGCTTGTTCTGGAGGCGCAATGATAGATAAGGGACGGGTAACGGCGGGGAAGAGAATGGGGACCAGAGAAAATTGGGACAAGTGGTTGTCTCGTGTTTTTTAAGGTGTCCCTTGATTTTGCTGGCGTGCCCCGAGAAAAGTAGAGAAGGTGTTTGACGTCCCATGTTTTACCTTCGTTTTGATTAATAGCTGCTATTTTTAAATTGGGGAGGGCCCGCATATTTTAATGCCTAAAAAACGTTAAAAAATGGAAATATAGAATGTGTCCCCATTTTTTAAAGAATTACTCAATTTCCAAACTGTGAAACTGTGCCCTAATTTTATTTCTATTTCCCAGGCTTCCTCCGTTCTTGAAATCTTTAATGTCCCGATATTTGGACGCGGCCTGTTTCCATTGCTGGGTAAAATTGGGGAATGAGTATAGTGGCCCCCTTTTTGTCCCCGGTTTAAAAAAATAGCAAATATAGAATATGACCGCATTTTTTTGGTATGATTTGACAAAAGGATTTTTGGAGGACGAGCCATGGAAAAAATAGTCAGCATCACGGACGGAATTTTTTATGTGGGTGTAAACGACCGCGACACGCATCTTTTTGAAAACATCTGGCCCTTGCCGAAAGGTGTTTCTTATAACTCTTATCTCATCGTGGATGAAAAAACAGCCCTGGTGGATACGGTCAAGGTGGCCAAAATCAAGGATTACCTGGAAAAAATCAGGGCCGTTCTTAACGGCCGGTCGCTTGATTACCTGATTGTTAACCACATGGAGCCAGACCATTCCGGCGCCCTGACCCAGATTTCCCAGTCCTTCCCGGGGTTGAAAATCGTCGGCAACCGCAAGACCGCCGAATTCATAAAATCCATGTATGACCTCAGCGCTGATTTCCTTGAGGTGAAAGACGGTGACGAGCTGAACCTCGGGCGTTACCAGCTGAAGTTTTTCCTGACACCCATGGTCCACTGGCCAGAAACCATGATGACATACGAAACCCGGGAAAAAATTCTGTTTGCGGGCGACGCCTTTGGCGGTTTTGGTTCTCTGGACGGTGGCATTTTTGACGACGAAGTGGATGTTAATTATTATGAGCACGAAATCCGGAGGTATTATTCCAACATCGTCGGCAAGTTCGGGCCGATGGTGCAGAAAGCCTTGCAGAAGCTTTCTTCGTTGGAGATAAAGGTAGTCTGTCCGACGCATGGCCCGGTCTGGCGCACGAATCCGGGCCGGATAATCTCAGCTTACGACCGCTGGAGCAGGTATGAATACGACGAGGGCGTGGTCATCGCCTATGGCACGATGTACGGGAATACCGAGAAAATGGCTGATTTCGTCGCCCGGGTGCTGGCTGAGGAAGGGCTGAAAAACATCAGAGTGATGAATACTTCGGCCGTGCACGAGTCGTTCATCATAAATGAAATCTGGCGCTTTAAGGGTGTGGTGCTGGGCACCTGCACTTACAACAACGGTATTTATCCGCCGATGGAAAACCTGATCATCAACCTGGCCCACAAAGGGTTGCCCAACCGCGTCTTTGGGGTGTTCGGAAGTTATGGCTGGAGCGGCGGTGGAGTGAAGGGCATAGTGGATTACATTCAGAAAAACAAATGGACGCTGATTGGCGAGCCGGTTGAGGTTCAGTTTTCGGCCAAAGCAGCCGACTACGAGAAGCTGAAGCAACTGGCCCTGGCCATGGCCAGCGCCGTCCGCCACTAAAAAATGGGGACACCATCTATATTTCCTTTTTTGCTATCCCCCCTGAGCAAATAGACAGCTGAGAAATAATTGAAATAATTACGAAAGAATCGGCGGTACAAAGGAAATGGGTGAGGAGAAGGCTTTTGCCTGATACTGTCTGATACTGGCGACCATAACTGGTTAGAAAACTGGTAAAGGCCTACAAAACTTGAGACACAAAAACCGGTGGTGCCAAAACTGGTGGCGCCCTAGGCATTCACTAATTTTCTCGGGTAGGAACAAAAAATTTGGGGACAGGATATCCCGTCCTGATTTTTTAGCGATTTAAAAAGAAGAGAAAACAATGGTGCCAGAAAAAATTGCCGGCAAACAAGCGGTTCAGGTCTGCCCATTTCCCGTTCTGTTAAGCATTCATCATCTTTTGCTGTTACTTTTTGTTAGTTAGAAAACGTGGATAAATGGGTAAAAGAATGGGGATGGAACTGAGGGAAATTAGGTAGCTGTCACCAGATTTTGTCGGGCTTCCACGGGGGCCATTGCAGAACAGCAGGGCACATCAAATTTTTAGGTCATGGGCAAGACCTCGCTTCAGGGGGCAAGGTGTTCCTTAATTTCGCTGGCTTGCCCGAGAAAATTGGGGAAGGCGTAGGACGTCCCCCGTTTTTAATCGCGAGCCCGGCTTGAGGTTAATCCGTATCTTACCATTCCTTTTCTTTTTTCTGTTTGATCAGCCTGTCATGATCCGAACCTTCGCGGATGAGAGCTGAGCCACAATTGGGGCAGCGTTCCTGGAGGCAGGGAACACCGGGCTGATGTTCTTTGCGGAAACCGCATTTCGGGCAAAGGCAATAACCTTCGGGGCCATAACCCAGACGACCTGGGTGTGCGCCTTGTCTTCGTCCTGGCATTTTTATCTCCTTTTTATTTCTGTTTATTTAACGACGGAGGCCGCGGCGGCTGCGGCGACAACCGTATGGGCCACGGCCAAGACTTGCGCCCCGTGAAAATGGTGGGCAGGGAGCAGCGGGAGTAGTGTCCTCTGTGGATTCAGAAGAAGGGCGGCGGGCAAATTTCCCTGGTTTTAATCCTGGTTCTGATTCAGGTTGGAGCCCGGATGCTGGCTCGGCTTCAGCCTCAGGCTCGAGTTCAACCGGGCCGCCTCCGATGACTAATCCTTTGCCCTGGACCAGAGCCTCGGCCACTTTTTTCCGGGCAGATTCTAAAATGCGAGCGAAAGTCGGGCGGGAAACGCCCATTTTTTCAGCAGCCTGTTCCTGGTAAAGTCCTTCCAGGTCGGCCAATCGGATGGCTTCCAGTTCATCCAGATTTAAGGTTATCACCTCAACCCGAGGAGTCTTATGTCCTTCGGGAAAAAATCTGGATATTCCCGGTCTCCAGCCTATGCGGCGGGGGCAAAATGGTCTCGGCATGCCTATCTCCTTGTTGAGCTGTCGATTGAGCCTTTTTTTCTGGCTCAACCACATTATGAACATATGTTTAATTTAGGTCAAGCCTGTCAAGTCTGAATTTTGCCCCAAGTCGCGAAAATGGGAAAAGGAACGTCCGGCAGTTTGGCTGGTTGTATTTTCGGAATAATCTTTTTGGGGAAATTGGGGAAGGCGTAGGACGTCCCCCGTTTTGGTGAACCTTTTGGGTTGGTTTTTCGTTTATATGGAAGACAGAAGAAAATTATTTTGGAGAAGCGGAAAAATGAAGGAATTTTTAAAGGCCCACGACAGAGAAAGTAAAACTTTATCTTATCCACTTTCAGGACATCCTATTTATCTTTTCTTTTTCTGGCTATTATTTATAACTATTTTTATTTTTTTAACTGGCCATCTTTTAGCTTCGCCCGCTAAAACAGTCAAAAATCAGGCGAACATAGACAAAGAAGCCCTCAAGAAAGCGCAGGAGCAAAAAGTAGTTCGGGCCATCCGGGTCAATAGCTCCATCAAACTTGATGGCCTGCTGGATGAGGAAGTCTGGAAGACTCACCAGCCGGTCACCGACTTTTTGCAGCGCGACCCGCTTGATGGCGCGCCGGCCAGCGAATTAACTGAAGTCTGGGTAGCCTACGACAGCAGCAATCTTTATGTGGCCGCCTACTGCCATGATTCAGACCCTAAAGGAATCGTCAGCCGCCTTGGCCGCCGTGATTCCTTTGTTGATTCGGACTGGTTCTTTTTTTCTGTTGACCCTTATTTTGACCGGCGGTCTGGTTATTCTTTTGGCGTCAACCCGGCTGGCTCCATCGTGGATGAAGTTCTGTCCAATGACGTGAATGATGATGAAAGCTGGGATGGCATCTGGGAAGCTAAAGCGGCGCGTGTGGCTGATGGCTGGACCTTAGAAATGCGCATTCCTTTTAACCAGCTTCGTTTTCCCAAAAAAGATGTCTATGTCTGGGGTGTTAATTTTCAGCGGACTATAAAACGCAAGCAGGAAAAAGACTTTTTTGCCTGGGTGCCGAAGGAAGATAACGCCTTTGTCTCGCGCTTTGCCCGGCTGGAGGGCATTGAAAACATTGACCCTGGCCGACGCATAGAAGTCTATCCCTACAGTGTTGGCCAGGCTCAGTTTCAGCCGGCTGAACCGGGCAACCCCTTCCAGACCGGCCACAGGTATTTGGGCAACGCCGGAGTTGATTTAAAGGTGGGGCTTAAAAGCAATCTTAATCTTGATGTGACGGTGAACCCTGATTTTGGCCAGGTTGAAGTTGACCCGGCGGTTATTAACCTGAGCGCTTACGAAACTTATTACCAGGAAAAAAGGTCCTTCTTCATTGAAGGCGCTTCAATCTTTAATAATTTTGGCCGAGGCGGAATTTACCTCAACGCCAACATAAACTGGCCCAACCCTCGCCTTTTTTACAGCCGG
>JBBIRN010000143.1:5327-6157 GCA_037441785.1 Candidatus Aminicenantota bacterium
CCCAGGGGTATGTGACTCATGATGGTTATGTGGATTTCCCCGGCCGCACTTCCATCATCGGCGCTTTTAAGCTGACCGGGAGAGTCGGCGCGGGATGGAACATCGGTTTTATCAACGCCGTCACCGCCCGGGAATATGCCACGGTGGATGACCTGAGCACCCGCTATCAGGATGAAGTGGAACCGCTGACTTATTATGGAGTGCTGCGGGCGCAGAAAGATATCAACGATGGGCAGCAGGGGTTGGGCTTTATGGCTACGGCCGTGGTGAGGGATTTAAACAACGAGGTGCTATCAGCCATCCTGAACAAAAATGCTTTCAGCCTGGCGGTGGATGGCTGGTCGTTTTTAGATAAGAAAAGGTCGTGGGTGGTTGGTGGTTGGCTGGGAGGAACTTTTGTTCAGGGCAGCCAGGAAGATATCTACTGGTTGCAGCAAAATTCTATGCATTATTTTCAGCGGCCGGACGCCACGCACGTGAGCCTGAACCCAGAAGCCACCAGCTTGAACGGCTGGGCCGGGCAGTTTAAGCTGGCTAAACAGCAGGGAAATCACCTGGTGCTGTTCAGCGCTGGTGCCTTGTCTCCGGGTTTTGACCCGAACGATGCCGGTTTTCAGAGTTTCAGCTCAGATGTCATAGACCTGATGGGACTTTACGGGTATCAGCAGATGAAGCCGGGAAAGATTTTCCGGCAGTGGCTGCTCATCGGCGGGGGTTCAAGGCAGTATGATTTTGGCGGAAATAATATTTTTAATTGCCTGGCTGGAAGCTTTCAGGGGGTGCTGACCAACTGGTGGAATTTTGAGTATACCTTTATTTTTATGCCGGAA
>JBBIRN010000144.1:0-6118 GCA_037441785.1 Candidatus Aminicenantota bacterium
CCCCACTTTGAGAGTATTCAGTTCATAAAATCCGCCGGCTCCTGGTCACCGGATGGCAAGAAGTTTGTCCTGGGCACTATTGCCAGAGGCCGAGCACATCTGTCCTTCATTGACGTGGAAAAAGAAAAGATAGAGAAAGAGATTCCTTTCCCTGAACTGGGAGAAATCATCAATCCTTCCTGGTCCCCTGATGGCAAATACATTGCTTTTTCGGCCATGGTAGGGGGGGTAACTGATATCTTCATTTATGACCTGGAAAACAATACTTTAAAGCAAATGACCAGGGATGGCTACGGTGATATTCATCCCGTCTGGTCGCCTGACGGTAAGAAAATAGCTTTTGTGACCGAAAGGTTCAGTGCCAACCTGAAGTGGATGGACCCGGGACATTATGAGCTGGCCCTGCTTGATGTGGAAACTGGAGAAATATCCAGAATACTGGGGTTTCCCTCGGGGAAAAACATCAACCCCCAATGGGCTGATAGCCAGACCATCTTTTTCCTTTCTGATTATCAGGGCAAAACCGATTTATTCCGTCTTGATTTAAAGGAAAACAAAATTTACCAGGTGACCAATCTTTTTACCGGTATCGGCGGAATTACCCAGTTGAGTCCAGCTATTTCTTATTCTCAGGTGAAAAAAAATCTCGCTTTTTCTGTCTATGAAGGCGGGCACTATTCAGTTTATGTGATAAACGAGAACAGCCTGCTGGCCGGCCAGACAAACTTAGCTCAACTGGGAGAACGTTCAGTAGGGCTTTTACCTCCCCGGACTCAACCTGAAGGAGCATTGCTTGGCTTGCTGCGCAACCCGCTCTATGGCCTGCCTAAAGAAACCGACTTTCCAATTACTAATTATCAGCCGAAGCTTTCTCTGGACCTGATTACTCAGCCGACAGTGGCGGTGGGCGTTGACCGTTATGGCACCTATGCCGGTGGCGGTATTGCCGCTCTGTGGAGTGACATGCTCGGGTATCATACCGTAGTGACCATGGCCCAGACGAACACCCAGTTAATAGACAGTTATGCCCTGGTTGGTTATCAGAACTCCAGAAGCCGGATTAACTGGGGGGCAGTGGTGCAGAGAGTCCCGTATATTTATGGTTCTTACGGGGCTTATTATGATGAAATAGGCGGCTATCCGGTGTATGTGGAAGAAGAATTCCTCAACCGCCAGATAAATTATCAATTCAGCACTTTCGCCTTTTATCCCTTCAACACTTTCCAGCGCCTGGAAATTAACGCCGGTTTTAACCTGGTTGATTTTAACAACCGTCTGTACCGGTATATTTATGACCCATATTATTTTGAGCTTATTGATTACTACGAAATAAACATGCCGGCGCCGCCCAGCCTGAAATTTGGCTATGTGTCCGCGGCCCTGGTGTACGATTCTTCTATTTTTGGGGCCTGTGCGCCAATCCTTGGCCAGAGCTATCTGATACAGTTGCAACCTACTTTTGGTGATTTGAGTTTTGTTACCGTCCTGGCTGATTACAGACGTTATATCATGCCGATTAAACCGTTCACCCTGGCTTTCCGGGTGCTGCATTACGGACGTTATGGCGGAGGGGCTGACGATAGCCGTTTATGGCCCCTGTTCCTGGGCTACGAGACTCTGGTCCGGGGTTATGATTACGGAAGCTTTGAATACACCGAGTTTGATACTAACAACCCCAACGCTTTTGATTTTAACCGCTTATTAGGCAGCCGGATGCTGGTGGGCAACGCAGAACTGAGGTTTCCGGTTTTCAAGGTGCTTGGCCTCGGGAAAGGCTTTTATGGTATCTGGCCACTGGAATTTCTGGCTTTTTATGATATCGGAACGGCCTGGTATTCTGGAGAAAAGCCTACCTGGTTTGGTGGCAGCAAGAAGCCAGTTTCCAGCGCCGGGTTCGGGCTTAGAACTAACCTCTTCGGAGCGATTGTTCTTGGTTTTGACTATGTCTACCCCTTTGACCGACCGATTAAAGGCTGGCACTGGCAGTTTACCATCGCTCCTGGCTTTTAAGCCGCTTTTTACTTAATTTCTTTTAGGTAGATGTCTTTGAAATAAACGGGAGACACACTGTCATGGTTTTGCAACCCGATGTAACCCTCGCGGGCGAAGTCTTTGACCTTGCCCCTGGGCTCAGCTTTCCAGTCGACAATTTTTTCTCCGTTTAATTCTACTGTCAGATGGTCCCCGATGAAGCTAATTTTGAAGTGATTCCATTCACCGGTCGGTTTGGCCGCATCTTTGGTTGGAGCCTGGGCATCGTAAACGGCACCGGTCTTGTGGATACCTTCACCCGCATCATAAATCTGGATTTCAAAAGAGTGGTAAATATAGTCATCGCTGGTCGGCACCTCCGGGACTCTCAGGAAAACGCCTGAGTTGGTGTCTTTCCGCGAGCATTTGAAATCAAGTTCCAGGATGAAATCCCTGAATTTCTGGCGGCTGTACCACAGCAGGCCCATGCCCCCCTGAGATTTTAGTATGCCTGTTTTCGGGTCCAGCTCAAAATAGCCAGGTCCGTAATGGTTCCAGCCGTGTTTTTCATAATATCCCCGATAACGGGAAAGCAGCGGCTGGTAATCCTGGTAGTAGGTGACACTTTTGATAAACTCCAGCCCCTTTTTCAGAGTGGGCTCAGGTGTCAGGACTTCTTTTTCGTTTTCGTATTCTATGGTCAGGTAACCAGCGTAATCCTGCAGGGTTAATTCAGCCAGGATATTTCTGATATTAGCTTTACCAGAGCCAAAGGCCACATCATCAGCATTTTTTGTCCCGAAATCACTTCTATCTTTGAGGTGCACATCCACTATGCGCCCCTGAAGATAACGCAAGCATTCCACCGGGTTTAAATTTCCCCTCATCCAATGTCCGGTATCAGCGCATACTCCAATTCTCTGGTCCACAGCCGGCAAAAATTTCATGGCCGTAGCCGGATGGGCATATTTGCTCGGTTCGGGATGGTTGTGGATGGCAATCTTTATATCGTATTCCTTGACCAGTTTATCAAGAACAGGAAAGTCTTCATCAGCCGGTTCAGTGACGATGGTTTCCAGACCCAGTTTGCGGGCGAAATTGAACACCTGGCGCATGGACTCTTCTGTGTGACCTATGTCTACCACCCCGTAAGCCACCAACTTTAAACCGAGCTGGTTGAGTTTGTCTTTTACCAGTTTCAAGTGCTCATCACTCATCTGATGGTTAAAAACTACGCTGGCCGGCAGGTCTTTTGATAACCTCTGGCCCGGGTAGGCCTGAACGTAATCTATACCCATAGCTCTGGTTTTTTCCAGGGCTTCAAAGAAAGTGTAACGGCGATAGGTCCAGCACTGCATGGCTACCGGAAATTTTTTAATCCGCACCGCCTGGTAATCAGTTTCCTGGACCGCCTTTTTGACTTCTTCTGGGATGACCTTAGCGGCCTGATTCTGGCTGTAGAGGATTGAGCCAGAAATTATTACCAGGGCCAGCAGGAAAATGAGAGAAAAAACTTTTTTATTCGCAGCCATAAAAACCTCCTTTTTTCTGGAAAAAATCTATCTCTAATTTCTATTTTGCGTCTCGGCTGTCTTCAGCTTTAAGTTTTGGCCGGGTTATTCTGGTTTTTTTTATTTTTTCTTTGGGTTCCACTGACCTCTGGCCACGGCCGGTATAAAGTTTTCCAAGCCGGGTGGCGGGAAGGGCAGGGTCTTATCTTTTTCTATGCTCATGTAGGCAGCCATCAGCAATTCGGTCACATTAACTCCGTCGCTGAAGTTTTCCATCGGCCGCCGGCCATCCAGGAAAGATTCCACCATATGGCGGTTTTCGTTAGTGTAGCCATATTCATGTTCTTCGCTGGACACTACTGGCATCAGCCCGACTTCAGCATTCTGTTTTTCCACTAGGTCCTCTCCCGCTTTGCCCTTAACTTTGCGGCTGAAGAAAACTTTGAGTCCGGAATCCAGAGTGTTTACCTGCATGGAATATTCCGGTCCGAGCAATTCCATGGTCAGCCTTAAACCGGCTCCGACGTAGGCCCAGGAAGTGGTGGTTTCCACGACCAGGATGTGCCCCTCTTTATCTTTATATTCGATAACAGAGCGGGCAAAATCTTCCGCCGGCCGGTTGGCGTAGTCCAGTTTTCCGCCGCTGATTTTTTTCAGGTGTTCTACGTATTCTGGCAGCTGCCATTTGAGGCAGGAAGCGTAGGCGGTAATCTTCACTGGAGTAAGTTCCTCACGGCTGGCGCCAGGTGGGGTTAACATGAAACGGGCTTCTTCCACCGAATGGCACATCATGTCGTTCAGCACGCCACCACCCTGCAGTTCGCCATCCCAGAACCAGGGCATGTGGGGCCCGCTGTGCTCCTCGGCGGCCCTGGCCAGATAAGGACGGCCGCAGAGTGAGGCGCCCCTGGCCCAGATGATTTCCTTGCCCCGGACGACCGCGGGGGCAAAGACCTGATTTTCTAAGTAGCCGTCAAGCAGGTTGGCTTTCTGCACTAACTGCAGCATTTTTCTGGCTTCTTTAACGTTACGGCCAAGAGGCTTTTCACAGGTTACGCCGATAAGTTCACCCTTCCCTTTAATCACCGCTTCAGCTATTTCCTCCATGACCGCAATGCGGGTGTAGTTTGGCGAACAAATCCAGATGGCCTCAATGTCCGGGTCAGCGACCATGTCAGTTATGGACTTAAAGAGTTTTGGTTCTCCGACCCGCAGCTTTTTAGCCAGACTGGCGGCTTCGGCCGCTCTTTTCTGGTCAGGGTCATAAATACCCAGGATGTCAGCTTGTCTGACACCTACCCAGGACCTCAGGTGAAAGCGGGTAATGAACCCGGCTCCGACAAAACCGACGCCCAGGATTTTCTTTTTATGGTTCATGGTTGTACTCCTTTCATATATTTTTTAAAACATACCTCGTTAAGTTTTTGCAAGTCAAAAGTTTAAGCCTGCTCGGGGCTGGCGGTTCCTTGGCTCTCCCGGAAGAAAGCTAGAAAAACTACCAGGCAGAGGAGCGTCAAGACAGTGGGCACCAGGAAAGTACCGCGCCAGTTGACCACACCGTCTTTGGTAAAGACGTCCTGAATCCAGCCACAGAAGAGGCTGCCAACAAAATTCCCAAAGCCCAGAATGATAGTGGCAATCAGACTCTGAGCGGAGTGTCTTATATCCTTTGGCGCAATGTTATCAACATAGATGTAAGCAGCGGTAAAAAAGAAAACGTAGCAGAAGCCATGAAGGGCCAGGGAAGCAATAACCAGCCAACTCGGTTTGCCGATGACAAAGATGATGTAGCGAATGGGCCAGGCCAGAATTCCCAGGGTCAGGGTGTTTCTCATACCGAACTTCTTGAGCGCCCAGCTCAGCATAAAAGCCATGACAAAGATTTCAGCAATCTGGGCGATGGTCATAACCAGAGAAACAGACTTCTGGTTGACGCCAATCTGCTGGGTAAGAAATGGGGAAGTAAGGACGTAGTAGAATTGCAGCTCGGTGGCGACCACAAAGGAAATGATGGCGAAGACCAGGAAATTTTTGTCTTTGAGCATTTTAATTGCTTCCAGAAAGGCCCAGGGCTTGGCCGCGTCCTTTTTCGGTGGAGTATGGGGCAGGCTGAAAGAGTAAAGACCCATGATTAAAGAAAAAATTCCAGCCAGCAGCAGAGTGTCGCCTTTGAGAGCAATGCCCTCGGGCGATTTGGCCAGCCAGCGCCAGCCAGCCAGAATCCAGCCCGCGGCTATCCAGCCGATGGTTCCCCAGACTCTGATAGCACCAAATTCTTCTTCGGAATTCTTTAGGTTAACAAAAGCGATGGAATTGGTCAGAGCCAGAGTGGGAGCGTAAACCAGACAGTAAAGCAACATCAACCACATCATCTGCTGGAAAGAGGTGACACGGGCGGTGATGATTAAGAGTATGCCTCCCAGAATCTGCAGAACGCCGATAACTTTTTCACTGGCAAAATAGCGGTCCGCCAGCTGTCCTCCGAGAAAAGGGCTGATGATGGTGGCTAAAGGAAGCAAGCTGAAGATGATGCCCAGCTGGCTGCCGGTAAAGCCAAGATTATTCTGCAGGTAGGCAGAAAGCACCGGCGCCCAGGAGCCCCAGATGGCGTATTCCAGGAACATCATGGCACCTAA
>JBBIRN010000145.1:0-6086 GCA_037441785.1 Candidatus Aminicenantota bacterium
AATTCTTTAAGCCGGGCAATGACATCCATCAGAATATCTTCTTTGGCCAGCTTGAGGATTTCTTCTGGCCTGACCTCTGGCATAAAAGGTCTTTCTTTTTCCTGGAGAGGTGATTTTTTATCCTTACGGCCGGCTATTTTTTGCACCAGTTTTAACTCCAGAGAATTCTTGGGCAGAATAATCCGGTAGTGAAAATTGTCCACCCGGCTATCGGGAAAATTGACCTGCAGATGAATGAACTTATATTTTTCTTTGAAGTACTTTATTTTTATCTTTTTATTCTTCAGTTCTTCTTCCAGAGCCTCAAAGGCCGGCTCCACGATGAATTCACAGAACTGGTCAAAATGTTCCCGGGCTTCCTGCTGACATTTTTCAATGATTCTGAGGTCTTCAAAGTACCGGTTAAGCTCCTCTTTCCATTTTTCTTCTTTCATTTTGCTCTCCTTTATAATCTCATCACTTTTTCGCCTTAATTTCAACTTCTCCCTGTTAAAGGAGCCAGAAGGAAAACCCTGATGTCCATAACGTTGGTGCCCGTAGGACCTGTAAATATCAGCCCCCCGGTCTCTTTAAAAAATCCGTAAGAATCATTATCAACCAGAAAAGCTTCAGGCTTAAGATTTTTCTTTTCGGCCTCCAGGAGCGTTTCTTCCCCCACGAAAGCACCGGCTGAGTCAGTATTTCCGTCGCGGCCGTCCGTGGCCAGGCTCATCACCAGCCAGTCCAGGCCAGAAAATTCTGTTATTCTCTGTTTTATGGCCAGCAAGCCAGCCAGGGCAAATTCTGTGTTGCGACCTCCCTGGCCCTGCCCTCTGACGGTAACCGTCAGTTCGCCGCCAGCCAGCAAGCAGAAGGCCCTTTTCTCCTCCCGGACTTTCCTGAGAAAAGTGGCCAGTTTGCCGATGTACTCCTCGGCTTTGACTCGTGCTTCCCCAAAGTCATCCAGGGCTATGACAATTGACTCCAGGCCATGTTTTCTGGCCTCTTCTTTGGCCGCCAGAAGGGCCTTCAGGTTATCACCAAGGATAAAGGACTTTACCCTTTCCATAATCTTATCTTCTTTTTTTACTGTTTCCTCT
Source organism: Candidatus Aminicenantota bacterium (assembly GCA_037441785.1). Taxonomy (GTDB): domain Bacteria; phylum Acidobacteriota; class Aminicenantia; order Aminicenantales; family Saccharicenantaceae; genus Saccharicenans. The sequence continues at coordinate 1,080 of JBBIRN010000145.1, forward strand.
CTAAGTCCCTTTTTGCCTTCTTCCAGGATTTTAAGAACCGCCTGCGGACAGCAGTCAGCCACCCCTCTTCTGTGCAGAACATCTAAAGCCAGGGCAAAAGTGGAGGAATCGTAATAAGTCGGTCCGGAAGCAATGTTCTCTAAATCATTGCCGATGACATCTGAGATGACCAGGTTCACCACTCGTGCCGGCCAGGCCGCCCGGGCCAGACGCCCGCCTTTTATCCTTGAGAGATGTTTTCTCACAGTATTTAATTCTTTTATATCCGCCCCTGATTTCAGCAGAAGTTCGGTTGCTTTTCTTTTGTCCTCAAGGCTTATTCCCTCCTCAGGCAAACACAAGTGGGTCGAACCACCGCCTGAAATCAGACACAGGAGAAGGTCATCGGCCCCGCAGGAAAGAGCCAGTTCATAAGCTTTCTGGCCAGCCGCCACACTCCATTCGTCAGGCAGAGGATGAGCAGATGGGTAATAAAAAGCTGGCCCTTTTTCCCGGTAAGCCTCCACCCCGGTAATCACCGCCATCCCGAGTTTGTCTTCAACTAGTGGCCAGATGGCCTCGGCCAGCTTGAGACCTGCTTTGCCGAAGCTTATTAAATTAATCTTATTTATTTTCCGCAGGTCAATCTTCTCTCCGGCCAGATAAAGCCAGGAACCTTCCCTTTTGACCGTTTCCTCAATTAACTTTTCTGGCCTGACCGCCTCCAGGGCCGCCTGGCCGATTTTTCTGGCCAGCTCTGGCAAATTCATGGCTGACACCTCCTGAATCCCGACTTACCTACACCTCCAGAATTGCTTCTTCCACTTTCTTGCCTGATATGTTAAATAATATCAAGGTCTGAAGCATGAGTCTACGGAGATTAGAGAACCGTCCCTGTTCAAGTTCCAGAACAACTCTTCGTATAGTCTGGATTAACACTTCTTTACTCTTTACTATTTTCTTTTTCTCCCTGTTTTTCCCGCTTGCAGCCCAGCAGGCCTCTTCCGCCGCCACGGACGTGGAAAAGAAACTCAACGAAATAAACCAGCAAATCGCCCAGATCAAATCCCGGCTGGCAGAAGAGCAGCGAAAAGAAAGCTCGCTGCTAAACACCCTGGAAAAAATCAGGCTGAACAAGCGACTGCTGCAGAACGAAATTGAATCTCTCAACCTGAGAAGGTCTATGGTGATAAAACAGCAAAGCGAACTGACCAGGAATATCTCAGAAACCAGAAAAAACCTGGACCGGGAACGGGAGGCCGTGGAAAGAACGTTAGTTACTCTTTATAAATACGGTCGTCTTGATTTCATGCATTTTTTTCTAAAAGCCAACAACCTGGAAACTCTGCTCCGCGAGAGCAAGAATTTAACCTTCCTGGCCCGCTATCAGGGAGAAGCAGTCAACCGGTATCTAAATACTCTGAGTCAGCTCCAGGCTCTGGAAGCTGAACTGCAGAAAAAGAAATCCGAGGCAGAAACCCTTCTGCGTCAGACACAGGAAAACATGACCAGGCTTTCTGAAGAAGAAAAGAACAACCAGGAAGTACTGGAAAAGATAAAAAAGAACAAGGCCACTTACCAGCAGATGATGGCCGAATTGCAGGAAAGCCAGGAGCAGCTCAAAGAACTTCTCCGTCGGCTACAGAGCCAGGAAATCTCTCTGCCCTCACCGTTTATCCCCATGTACGAGAAAAAAGGAAAATTACCCTGGCCCCTGACCGGTAAGATAATAACCAGGTTTGGCCCAGAACGACATCCCCGGTTCAACACCGTGACCATTAACAACGGCATTGAAATCCAGCCCACTCGGAATGACCGGACGATAAAAGCGGTGCACGGCGGTCGGGTGGTTTTTGCCGATTATTTCCAGGGTTACGGCAACCTCATCATCATAGACCACGGTCTTTCTTACTACAGCCTCTACGGACACTGCTCCAGCTTTCTGGTCAAGGTCGGCGACCTGGTCCAGCCCGAACAGCCGATTGCTATCGTCGGTGATTCCGGTTCCCTCAAGGGCGAATGCCTGTATTTTGAGATCAGACATAAAACTCAGGCGGCTGATCCCTTGCAATGGCTTAAGAGAAGGTGATAGAATTTAGGCTGAAATTAGGCTGAAAAACTATGAAAAATAACAAACTAAACATCTATTTAACCCTGGTTATTTTAATCCTGCTGGCCGTTCTTCTGCTGGACAAGAGGTTTTTGCCCGGTAAGAATGGCTCTCCTCAGTTTGCCAGAAGCAACACCGAACTAATCGGCACGGTCATGGAGCTCATTAAAACCGACTATCTGGAAGAGCCAAACCCAGTGCGCACCACCGAAGGAGCTTTCCGCGGGTTAGTCAATTCTTTAGACCCTTTAAGCGCTTACCTGGATAAGGACCTGGCTGCCAGGTACCTGAACAAAAAGAACCTGAACCTGAGCACCGGCCTGGTGCTTTACAAAAAATACGGTGTCTTCCCGGTAGTAGTGGCCGTGCTGGAAAACTCCCCGGCCGAAAAAGCTGGTCTTAAAGTGGGAGATAACATCAGCGCCATCAACGACCGCAACACCCTCAACATGAGCCTGCTGGAAGTAAACCTTCTGCTGGAAGCCGAAGCTAACGAAACCACCGCGCCGGTCAAGCTGCGGGTGGTGCGCGGCACAGAAACAAAAGAATTTATGGTAGAAAAAAACTTTAAACCGCAAAATTCCCTCCAGACCACGGCCGATAAATCCGGTTTGCTCATCCTTAAGCCTTCTTCCATCTACAACGGCCTGGCCCAGGAATTGAAGAGGAGCATCTCTGCTGGCCTGAAAAACCCCCTCAAGGCTAAAGCCATTATTCTGGACCTTAGAAATTGTTACAATGGACAGTATGAAGAAGCCCCAAAAATAATAAACCTTTTCTTCCGGGACGATAAAATCGGATTTTTTGAAAAAAGGGGCCAGAAAGAATACCTGTCCTGTTCTCAAGTCCCAGTTTTCCCCAGCGAAAAGCTTTTTATCTGGGTTAACCAGGCTACTTTTGGCCCGGCCGAAATGATGGCGGGGGTGCTCCATGATTTAAAAAGAGCCAAAGTAATCGGCCTGGAAACTCCTGGGCTGGTAGGCCGTCAGGAAAAATTTCCGGTCTCTGATGGCAGTCTGGTGGTTCTGACCACCTCTGTCTTCTTTCTTAAATCAGGAACAAAGCTCTGGGATACGAGCGTGCCTCTTGATGAAAAATTAACTTATGCAGAAAAGATGGACCAGGCGTTTCTGGAAAAAACCAAGAACATGCTTTCCCGGCCTGATTGATGAAGCCAAACAGAAAGAAAAAATTTAATTTTCTCTCGCCTGACCGTCTTATTCTAAACCTGACCATCGTCTTAGCGGCCGTTGCTTTTCTGGCGACCATATCTCTCGATTACTTGAATTTTAAAAAGGGAAAGGTTCATTACTTCAGCTGGGTCAAAAAACAAACCAACGTGGTCGCTACGGCCAGGCGACCGGGCCGCCCCCCAGTTGAAGAATTTTCTCTGGCCGATTATCTCCGCCGCGAACTTAAAGAAGCTGGCCTGGCTGAAAACCGTCTCTCTCTGAGCCTGGAAGAAGACGGAAAGTTGCAGGCCTTGGTGGAACTGGATGAACAGGAATTCAAAAAAATCAAGCCCCGAATTCTAAAAAGTTTAAAAAAGAAAAAAATAAAAACCCAGCTGCATGAAACCCGGGCCGCCGGGGGCAGGATTCTGGTGTCCCTGGACATGACACCACCTCAGGGCCCGGGAGGTAAGCTGGTTTTTAGCTACTTAACTCCGGTGGAAGCAGCCAGACCTTCACCGCCAGAAAAGCCTGCCGCCATCGCTCCACCCTCTTCCATGGCCAGGAAAACACAAAAAAAGGTGGCCCTGGTTATTGATGACATGGGCAACGACCTTGAATTTCTCCAGGAGCTGATTAACCTGGGAGTGCCCTTAACCGTGGCTGTTCTGCCCGAGGCGCCATATGCTTCCCAGACCGCTCAACTGGCTCAGGAGAAAGGGCTGGAAGTGATCATCCACCTTCCGCTGGAAGCTCTCAACGGACAGGTTGGTTATGCCGGGGCTGACGGCCTCATCCGGGCTTCCATGAGTGCAGAAGAAATCCGCGCCATCCTGGAAAAGGATTTATCTTTATTACCTCAGGCCGTAGGGCTCAACAACCACATGGGCTCCAGGGCCACGGCTGACCGCTATCTGATGGAAATCATCCTTGATTTTCTTAAAGAAAAAAATCTTTTTTTCCTGGACAGCAAAACCACCCCCCGGTCCATAGCCTATGACTTAGCCATCAAGAAAAAGATACCAGCTCTTTCCAGAAACGTTTTTCTGGATGCCGACGAAAACCACCTTCAGGTCAAAGAAAGGCTGGCCGAACTTTTACATTATGCCCTGAAAAACGGCCAGGCTGTCGGCATTGGTCACCCTTTTCCTGAGACCCTGGAAGTACTCCGTTCTTACCGGGCGGAAGCCGAACGTTTGAGGCTGGAACCGGTAAAACTTTCCAGCCTCCTGCATTAACCAGCAATTGATTCTGATTTATTAATTCTTTTAAAGTTAGCCATTTTTGCTATACTATTTAAAGAGAATAAACTTGGAGGAAAAAACATGAAAAAGATAATACTGCCTGTGCTGCTGGCCAGCCTGGTTTTATCGTTTGCTTTTATGCCGGCCTGTAAAAAGATGTCTGAAGAAGAACTCAAAAAATCCATGGAAATTGTGGACGTCCAGACAAAATGGGTGAGCAAAGAATACCGGGCCTGGCCGCCGAAGCTGGTCCTGGTTCCGGTCCTTTCCTTCCGGGTAAAAAATGTTAGCAACAAACCCCTCTACTACATCAACTTCAATGCCATTTTCAAGTTTAAAGGTGAAACAAAAAACCTCGGTGACTGCTTTCTGGCAGCCATCAGAAAAAAACCTGTGCCACCGGGCGAGCTGAGTGAAGTCATCACCCTGAAGAGCAACTTTGGGGTAGAAGGCAAAACCCTGCAATCTTTCCAGAACAATCCTTACTGGAAGCCGGTGGTAG
>JBBIRN010000146.1:0-6073 GCA_037441785.1 Candidatus Aminicenantota bacterium
AGTCTAACTCGTCCAGCACTTCACTGAGCAGGGTAAGCGGCGTGGCCGGGTTAAGAGCCAGACCCGCTTTCCGCCCCGCCTCTTTAATGCTCTGCAGGTCCTTGTGCACGTGCCTGGAGGCTTCCAGATGAAAAGACAGCCAGTCTGCGCCGGCTTCCAGAAACAGCGGAATCATCTCTCTGGGGTTGTCCACCATCAGATGGACGTTAAGCGGCAAGGTAGTTTTCTCACGCAAAGCAGCCACCAGTTGATGACCAAAAGTGATGGAGGGGACAAAATGGCCATCCATGACGTCCAGGTGAACCATGTCCGCCCCACCGGCTTCCGCCATTTTTACGGCCTCAGCCAGCCGGGAAAAATCAGCCGAAAGGAGAGAAGGAGCGATAAAGTACATTTTAGCGACTTACCTCCAGATGAATGGGATTTCTCTTCTGGATGGGATAACCGCCCGGCGGTGACTGCTTGATGATGATGCCCTTTTCCAAGCCGGGGTAATAAACATAACGTATATCTTCAACCTTAAAGCCGGCATTTTTCATAAACACCACTACCCGGTCCACCTTTTTTCCTATGAGGTCCGGCATGAGGTAGGTTGGTTCATTTTCTCCCTGACTGACCAGGAAATTAACCTGACCGTTCCGTTCCACTTCAGTGTCAGGAAGCGGGAACTGAGCAATTATCCGGCCAGCCGGGTAGCTCGGGGTATGTATCTGGCTGAGCACCCCGCGGTTCAGTCCAACCTGGCGCATAAGAGAGATGGCTTCTTCCAGGCTCTTGCCCAGGAAGTTCGGGACGCGGACTGATTCACTGCCGCTGCTGACCGTGACTGAGATAGTTCGGTTGACTTTAATTTTGGAGCCAGGAGCCGGGTCCTGGGAGATAATCTGGCCTTTGGGGACCTCGTTGGAGAACTTAAAACCAGAAACCACCAGCCCCAGGTCTCTTTTCTGCAGTTCAGAGCGGGCCTGGTCTATGGTTTTACCGGTAATGTCTGGCACGTAGACGATTTCGTCGTTCAGAATAATCTGGGAAGAGATGACCGCGCCGCTGAAAAAGAAGATCAGAATCAACAGAAGCACGTTGATCACATCCAGGTACCAGTAGCTTTTATCATTGCCCATGGGTTATGTATTCTTGTCAAAATTAATTTAACAGGTTAATTAATATCATAGATTGATAACCAAGTAAACATGAATCGAGTTGCCCGGGTGGCAAAGTTAGAGTGAAAAAGAGAGTAAAAAGGAAAAGTTTAAACCTGTGGCCGAGGTTGTTAGAAACAAGGATAAATTCTATAATAAGCTACCTGAATAAATTGAAAAAAATAAGGAGCGAGAAATGAAACAGTTTTCTGATTTTAGAAGCGATACCGTAACCAGACCAACTGAAGAAATGCGCCGGGCCATGTATGAAGCGGAAGTCGGCGATGATGTGCTCGGTGATGACCCGACGGTTCAGAAGCTGGAGGAACTGGCTGCTTCTATTATGGGCAAGGAAGCTGGCCTGTTTGTGCCCTCCGGGACCATGGGCAATTCCATTGCCGTGAAGATGTGGACCAGGGAGTTGGAAGAAGTCATCGTTGAAGAGAAGTCCCACATCTACAACATGGAATCAACTCATATGACCTTTATCTCCCGCGTCACACCCCGACCACTGCCTTCCAAAAGAGGAGCCCTGGACCCGGAACTGGTCAGGAAACATGTGCGCCTGCCCTCGGTGCACACCCCGCGGACCTCTCTTATCTGCCTGGAGAACACGCATAACAACTGGGGTGGAGCAGTGGTGCCGCTGGAGACCTTTCAGGGCATCAGGAAAATCGCTGATGAATACGGACTCAAGGTGCACCTGGACGGAGCCAGGATTTTCAACGCCTCCATGGCTTCTGGAGTTCCGGTTAAAGAATATGCCAGGTACTGCGATTCGGTGATGTTCTGCCTGAGCAAAGGGCTGTCTTCTCCGGTTGGCTCCATGCTTGTGGCTGACCGCCAGACCATTGATTATGCCCGCCGCATTAGAAAAGCTCTGGGCGGCGGGATGAGGCAGGCTGGCGTGCTGGCTGCCTGTGGGATTATTTCCCTGACTAAAATGGTAGACCGGTTGAAAGAAGACCACATAAGAGCGAAAAGGCTGGCTGAAGCCATCCACGACCTGCCGGGCATCAGCCTTAACCCGGAAGAAGTGGAGACTAACATCATTGTTTTTTATTTCAACCATCCGCGCCTGACGATTCCGGAGCTGCTCAACAGGTTAAAGGAAAAAGGCATCCTGGCTCTGGGCGTTTTTGGTGGGGTGCGGCTGGTGACCCACAAGGATGTTGGTGACGAAGGTGTGGAGCGGGCCATTAAAGCTTTCCGGGAAATTTTAGGCTGAAGATTTTAAATCCAAAGATTAAAAAGGCGAACGAAAAAAGCTAACAAAAATTTTACAGCGAGGACGACTTTGTTATAATCAATAAGAATTTTTGCTTGGTGAGCCAGTAACAAAGGAGAAAGTTATGGAAGGAAAAAAGTTAGTTATCATCGGTGGTGGACCAGGCGGCTATTTGGCGGCCCTGCGTGCTGCTCAACTCGGGCTGGAAGTGACGGTGGTGGAAGAGAATAAAGTTGGGGGTATCTGCATTAACGTCGGCTGCATTCCAACAAAATACCTGCTTCACCAGACTATGGTTTTTAATAAATTAAAGACCAGTAAGAACCTGGAAGGCCCTGTCCAGGAACTCCGGCTAAACTGGCAAAGTGTTCAGCAGGGAAGACAGGCCGTGGTGGACCGGCTGGTCAAGGGCCTGGAATTTCTGCTCACCCGCAACAAAGTAAATATTATAAAAGGTAGGGGAAAGGTGGTCGGGCCAGGCCAGGTTTGGGTTAAAACCGAAAAAGAAGAACTTTCTCTCACGGCAGATAAAATCATCCTGGCCACTGGTAGCCGTCCGGCTGATTTTCCTTTTCTCCGGTTTGATGGACAGAAAGTCATTTCCAGCACTGAAGCTCTTTCGCTTAAGGAAGTACCAAAAAGCCTTCTGGTGGTGGGAGCCGGAGCTATCGGGCTTGAACTGGGTTCTGTCTACCAGCGGGCCGGCACCGAAGTTACCATCCTGGAAATAATGCCCACCATTTTACCGGGCACGGACAAAACTTCAGCCCAGCGCCTGGAAAGAATCCTGAAGAAACAGGGCCTTAAGATTTTCACCCAGATGAAGATGGAAACGGCCGAGGTTTCGGACACCCAGGTTAAATTAAAAGGAGTTTCTCTGACCGACGGTAAACCGTTTGAGTTCAGCGCCGAAAAAGTGCTCATCGCCGCTGGCCGCCGTCCAAACGTTGAAGATATTGTCTGGGACGACACACTTCTTAAGAAGCAGAAAGGAAATTTTTTAGAAATTAACGAGCGCGGTGAAACATCCATCCCAGGCATCTATGCCATAGGTGACCTGGTGGGCGGAAAACTCCTGGCTCACAAGGCTTATCATGACGGAATTGTGGCCGCAGAAAATGCCGCTGGCCACGAAGCCAGAGTTGATTACCGGGCAGTGCCCGCGGCCATTTTCACCGAGCCGGAGCTGGCCACCGTCGGCCTTTCTCAGGAAGAAGCTGAAGCTCAGGGTTTAGAAATAAAAGTAGGGGAGTTTCCGCTGCAGGCCAGCGGCCGGGCTCTGACCATGGACAGCACTGACGGCCTGGTGCGGATTATCGCTGATAAGAAGACAGATGAAGTACTCGGCGCCCATCTCCTGGCGCCCCATGCCAGCGAGATGATTCCGGTTCTGACCATGGCCGTAGCCAGGCGCCTGAAACTTAAAGACGTGGATTCAATCATCTACATCCATCCAACTCTGTCCGAGTCTATTCCCGAAGCCGCCCTCAAAGCCAATGGCCTGGCCCTGCACATCCTGAATACCTGAGCTTGAGCTGATTAAGTTCTACATCAAATAGCAAGTTAGCATTTTTATAAAAACGTTCTTTTCCTTGGCCATCAGTAATAGCGGTGATAATTTTTATCGCCGCCAAGAAACAAACCTGGAGGTTTTAATTTTAATCTTCGGGCTTCTCTGATAATGGCTCTTAACCTCAGCTGGATTACTTACCAGCTGGATTATTTACCTAAAATTAATTTTTGTTTTATTTTGGTTTTGTTTTTTAACCGGTGTTATTAGACTTCTAACTGCCAGGAAAATTCCAACTTGTGCTGATTCTACCTCATCTAATTCTTTCTAATTTAGCTAATCTAACTCTATTTTTTTAGCAGCTCTTTCTTTCCATAAAGGTTCGGTTAGCTGATGGATTTTTTCGTCAAATTCAGCCATTTTCTGGTAATATTCAGGGTCTTCCAAAGCTGCCCGGGCATACTCATCTTCAGGCTTGATGTCCGGGGTCAGAATTTTTTCTCTAAAATAGCGGTGATTATCTCTTATGGAGCAAGGAGCAAAGAAATTGCCCGGGGGACTGCTCAGGTAACCATATTCTTCATGCCACTTCCGGCCGCGCTGGAAATAATCGCTCATTAAAGCTTCATCAATGGTTTTTCCGTTCTGGTATAGCTCAAAAAGGTTATCCTTGTAGTAGGGGACAAACACGCAGGGCATTATGTTTCCGTTCCAATCAACATAAAAATAACCATTGGGACGGCCGTAGGCGATGCAGCCCCGGCTGGCAGCCCCGCTGTTCCAGAAATCGCCGATAAAATAGCCACGCTTAAACAGAAGTTCTTCCCATTTGGTTAAAAGCTTCAGCCGCTCTTCGGGTGAAAGGACCAGGCTCATGGTGTCTTTTGCCCGGCCAATGGGCATCAGATGGAACATCCACATATAAGTGGCTCCGACTTCTTCAAACCAGTATTCATAGAACCTGTCTTCCAGAAGGACGTTTAAATTGTCTTTGGTTGCTGTTACGGAAACACCAAAGCCTACACCGTATTTTTTGAGGTTTTCAATGTTGTCCATAATTTTTTTGAAGATTCCTTTACCGCGACGGTGGTCAGTTTCTTCTTCATAACCTTCTACTGAAATGGCCGGGGTGATGTTGCCAATTTCTAACAATTTTTTAGCCATGGGTTCGTCAAGTAAGGTGCCGTTGGTGTAAACTAAGAAAAACATGTCGTTAAATTCTTCAGCTAAGGAAATAAGATTTTTTTCTCCATCTTTCCACAAAAAGGGCTCGCCACCTGAAATAACTATGAAACTGGCCCCTAAGATGTCTCGCATTTCTCTAACCAGCCGTTCCACAATCCAGTAAGGCAGAGAAGCTAAGGTTCGAGCATGGCTGGCTGCATAACAGCCTGAACAATGGAGATTGCATTTCTGCGTGGGGGAAATGGTACAAAAAGCAGGTGGGTTAATCCCGTATTTTTCCCTGTATTTTTGAGCTGCTTCCTGGCTGCGGCTGGATTCACCCCAGATGCCCCGGCCCAAAGTCTCAGCCACTTTTTTCAGGTATTCTTTGGAGATTATCCCTTTATCCAGATTTTTCAAGCCCTGGTGCATTAAATTAATGACATATTGAGCTTCCACGGCAGCCAGGTATTCAGACTTGGAGCCTTGGGTCATCTCATATTCCCTGAGGCCTTTTCTGGCTTTGTCGGCAGCAATTTTTAGAGCGAAATTTCTCAAAGCACCTTTGCTGGCTAAGAACTTCAAGGTGTTGATGGCCAGAGCGGTCCTAATTTTGGCTTTGATTAACCCTTCATCCATGATGACCTCCTTTCTTCTATGAAGGAATTTCAAATATATGAATAAACCTTCATATAATTATATTATATTTCAGATGTCAACATTGTTTCTATCGTCAACATTATTTTCATCTGCCAGAACGTAAAATTGAGACAATCAAACCGAACCCTATTATGCTGGCCAGAAGATAGCCCAAAATGCCTAAAGCCGAAAAACCAAATATTGTTGGTCCTATTTTTTGTTGAAGAATGAGTGAAGAGCTGATAATCAGGGCTGCAATATTGTTGGCGTTTTCTTCTGCTTTTTCCCGGGAAAGCGGAATTAATCCTGGGCCAGCCAGAATGGTCTTTTTGCTTGCCTCTGACATAGCTTCCTCCTTTTAACGGCTAATCTAATCCTTAGGAGCCGAAGTTA
>JBBIRN010000147.1:0-6053 GCA_037441785.1 Candidatus Aminicenantota bacterium
AAGTTGACTTTCAGCTTTCTGGAGAAAATACCTTACCGGGAAAAAATAAGAGAAAGGCTCAAAGATATCTACAATTATCCCCGCATGGGACAGCCTGTCCGGGCGGGAGAGTATTATTTCTTTTACAAGAATGATGGGCTGCAGAACCAGTCCGTGATTTATTACCAGAAAGGTCTGGACGGCAAGCCGGAAGTCTTTATTGACCCCAACGCCCTTTCACCTGACGGCACCATCAGGATTAACCTGGCTGGCTTTTCTCCTGATTTTCGCTATGTGGCCATCAGCCGCTCCGAAGCTGGCTCGGACTGGTCAGAAATCAGGGTGATGGAAATTGCCAGCAAAAAAGAGCTGCCCGACCGCATTCAATGGGTAAAATTTTCTGGCGCTTCCTGGTACCAGGATGGCTTTTTCTACTCCGGGTATGATAAACCGGCTCCTGGACAGGAGTTAAAAGCCCGTAATGAATTCCAGAAGGTTTTTTACCATAAACTCGGACAGCCCCAGGAAAAAGACCAGCTCATCTACGAAGACCGGGAGCATCCCCTGCGCTATTTCAACCTGGGTGTGACTGAAGACCAGAAGTACGCCATCCTGGAAGTCTCGGCCGGAACTTCTGGAAATGAAATATACTGGAAGGACCTCAGTCAGAAAAAATCGGAATTCCAGCTTTTAATTCCCGGCTTTGAGAATGATAGTGAAGTAATTGACAACCTCGGGGATAAGTTTCTTGTGCGCACCAACATAGGAGCACCTAACTACCGGCTGGTGCTGATTGACCCGAAGAAGCCAGCCAGAGAAAACTGGCAGGAAATTCTTCCGGAAAAATCGGAAGTGCTGACCGCCGCGGCCACGGCCGGTGGCTATGTTTTTGCCACCTACCTGCAGGATGCCCACACCATGGTCTATCAGTACCGGCCTGATGGCAGCCTGGTGCGGGAAATAAAATTACCGGCCATTGGTACGGCCTCGGGTTTTGGCGGCTGGCGTGATGATAAAATCATTTTCTACACCTTTAATTCTTTTAACTATCCTCCAACTATCTATAAATATGACTTGGAAAGCGGGCAATCAGAAGTTTTCGTCAAACAGCAGGTAAAGTTCAACCCGGAAGATTTTGAGATGAAACAGGTTTTCTACAACAGTAAGGATGGGACGAAGGTTCCTATGTTCATAGTCCACAAGAAGGGGCTGGTGCTGAACGGCAAAAACCCCACTTTCCTGACCGGCTATGGCGGGTTTAACATCAGCCTGTTGCCAGCCTTTAATCCTTCCATCGTCCCCATCCTGGAAAACGGTGGAGTTTTCGCCCAGCCTAATCTCAGAGGAGGAGGAGAGTACGGGGAAAACTGGCACCGGGCGGGTATGCTGCAGAACAAGCAGAATGTTTTTGATGATTTTATCGCCGCGGCTGAGTACCTTATCCGGGAAAAATATACCTCACCAAAGTATCTGGCTATTTCCGGTGCCTCTAACGGCGGTTTGCTGATCGGCGCCGTCATGACTCAGAGGCCGGAGCTGTTCGGCGTGGCCTTCCCGGCTGTCGGCGTGCTGGACATGCTCAGGTATCACAAGTTTACCGTGGGCTGGGGCTGGGTGGTGGAATATGGTTGTAGCGATAACGAAGAACAGTTCAAATACCTGATTAAGTATTCGCCGCTTCATAACATCCGGGATGGGGTTTGCTATCCAGCTACCATGATTACCACGGCGGACCATGATGACCGGGTGGTGCCGGCCCATTCTTTTAAGTTTGCTGCTACTTTGCAGGAAAAACAGGCCTGCGATAACCCGATCCTCATCCGCATAGAAACCCGTTCTGGCCATGGCTCCAGCAACATCACCAAAGCCATTGATGAACTTACTGATAAGTATGCCTTTATGTTCTACATCATGGGAGTGAAGCCGATTTACCGCTGATTTAAATTCGTGCTTTTAGGGTGTAAAAAAGGCTGGCCTGAGGCGCTCAGGCCAGCCTTATCTTTTTTTTCGCAGGGAGGTTCTCTTTTTTATTTCTTTTCTCTTTTTTTGAACTTTTCCAGCAGCTCAGTGTAACGGTTGCTGAGGTCGGTTTCCTGACCTTCAATGAATACTTTCTCAATGGTGGTGCCGAGTTCAAGAATATCTCCTGCTGCCAGCACGATGTTGGCCAGCTTACCTTTTTCCAGGCTGCCCATGTCCTTATCAACGCCGAAAATCTCAGCCGGGTAGATGGTCACGGCTTTAAGCGCTTCTTTCCGGTCCAGCCCGAAGGCGGCAGCTTTTGCCGCATGGTAGGGAAGGTCCTTGGCCGCGGAAGAACTGGAAGAAGAAAAAGCAATTTTTACTCCCGCCTGGTTGAGGATTACTGGGTTGAGAAATAAAGAGTCGTAGCCCTCTTCCCAGAGCGGCGGCAGGTCGTAGAGTGAACCAATGATACAGGGAATTCCGGCTTTCTTAATTTCCCCGGCCACTTTGTAGCCCTGTTCTACGCCGTAAAAAATGGCTTTTATTTTTTCTTCCTGGACGAATTTTATGGTTTGCAGTATGTCTTTATCAGCGTGGACGGAAAAAATCACGGGCAGTTCACCTTTGACCACCGGCAAAAGGAATAAACTGGTTTCGTCCAGGTCCGGGGGTGAAATCAGCAGGTTCTGGCTGGCATAATCTTTTCTTTTTTCATACATCCGGGCGCGATGGAAAAGTTCTTTAAGCTCAGCCAGAGCTTTCTCCGTGGAAACGGCCGCTTGTCCCCCCATGCCCATGAAGCTGCGGCGTCCACCTCTGATGCCTGGAAGTTCAACCACCAAAGCCAGGCTTTCTTTGATAACCATTTCCCGGTTGGTCCAGCCGTTAAGTTTTACGAGCGTAGCCTGGCCTGAAATTAACCCACCGGTAGGAGCCACCACGGCGGCTACGATGCCGTTAGCCCGGGCGATGGGAATGTGCATGGAATCATAACGTAGAGCCTCTATGGCTTTAACCTGAGGGTTGATACGGCCGGTTTCCCGGTTATCCACCGTCGCTGCCACCCCGCTTATCTCCACCAGGCCCAGGGAAGAATAGCTGTCAATGAGCCCCGGATAAGCAGTCAACCCCTGGCCGTTGATGATGGTGGTGCCTTCAGGTAAGGAAACCTTTTCGCCTACGGCCTCAATGCGGTTTCCTTTGATAAGTATGGTGCCCGATTTTATCTCGTTGCCTGTGACCGGCACAATGTGCACTCCGGTAATGGCCAGAAGTCTTTCAGAAGAAGAGTCTTCCGGGCTGGCCAGAGAGGTTGAGCTCAGAGTGAGGAATCCCAAAAAGCCAAGAATGAGAACCAGAAAATAGGTCAGAATGGTTTCAGGCCTGTTTCTCATGTCAGTTGCCTCCTTTCTTAGCGGCCGCCGCTTCCCGTTCTTTGATTATCTCGTCCCGGTCAAAGTAAACTTCTCCTTCTATGATAGTCATATCGCAGCGAGTGTAGGCGCTCATAGGGTGTTCAGTAAACAGCGCCAGGTCGGCCTGTTTTCCAACTTCTATGCTACCCACGTACTTGTCCACTCCCAGCTGTTTGGCGGCGTTGATGGTAATGAGTTTAAGAGCCTCATCAGGAGTTAAACCGTACTTAACGGCTTTCCCGGCCTCATTAAAAAGCCGGCGAATTCTTTCTCCACTATCGGAATTGATAGAAACCAGAAGGCCTCGCTTGGTGCAGTAAGCGGCGTTGTAAGCGATGCCTTCCGCTGCTTCCATCTTGTAGGCCCAGCTGTCTATGAACACAGAAATTCCCACGCCCGCGGCCAGAAGCTCATCAGTTATTTTGTAGGCTTCCCAGGCATGCTCAAAAGCTCCGATTTTAAAATTAAATTCTTTAGCCAGGTTCAGAAATTCAATCATCTCCGTGGCTACGTAAGCATGGCACCTGGCCAGAAGTTTACCACGCAGGAGGTCGGCCAGGACTTCCAGCCTGAGGTCTTTTCTGGGTGGGAGCAAATTAGCTGGCGGGTTTTTTGCCCGACTAAGTTTTTCGTATCTTTCCCACTCGGCCAGGTACTCTTTTGCCCGAAGAAGTTCCCGGCGGATGATGGCGTTAGCCCCCATCCTGGTGGCTGGATAGCGCTGGGGTCGACCGGGCAAAAGAATGCGGTTTGACTGTTTGACGTTTTCTCCGAGAGCAAATTTCAGCGTCGGGTAAGCTTCTTTGACTATGAGTTCTTCAGATGGTTTGCCCCATTTGAGTTTAAGCACAACGTTCACTCCACCGATGGGGTTGGCGCTCCCGTGCATGGTGTGGACCATGGTCACACCGCCAGTCAGAGCCGTAAAAATAGAAGTATCATCGGGATTAATGACGTCTGCCATGTTGACTTCCGGGGTGATGGCCTCAGTGCCTTCGTTTGTACCGGAGAGAGCGATGTGGGTGTGAGTGTCAATGATGCCGGGAATAAGGTAACGTCCGTTGGCCTCTATAACTCTGGTTCCGGCCGGGGCTGTCAGGTTTTCACCGATTTGTTTGATGAGCCCGTTTTGGATGAGCACATCTCCTTTAAGCTCGCCTTTGGTTACAGTTAAGAGATGAGCGTTTTTTATCAAAAGGTTACCGCCTGCCTGGAGCAGGGGAACGGCCGAGCCCAGGAAAACCAGGAGAGTCAGAATTAGAAAATTTATTTTTATCAGGTTTATCTTTCTCACGTTCATTGGCCTTTCTCCTCATAATTGAAAAGAATGCCGTCAACCAGAACTTTAACCACTTTGGTTTTATCTTCAAACAGCGGCCCGCGGGTGAGGATAAGGTTGGCTATTTTGCCTTTTTCAATGGTCCCCAGCTGTTTTTCCAGGCCGAGGATTCTGGCCGGTTCCACTGTCAGCGCCCGCAGGGCTGTTTCCGGCGACAATCCACTCTTTATGGCTAACTGGACATTTTTCAGGAAACTGGAGTCAGTTAGGCCGAAGCTGGTCAGAGCGAAGCTGATGTTTTCTTTTTGCAGGGCGGCGGCATTGGCCGGGTATAATTCACTTTCCGCTTTTTTCCGGGCGGCTTCTCCCTGCTGGGCGAAAAGACTGGTAGCCGGAGCTCTGAAGTCCAGAGAAACCAGTAAGGGCAGGCGAGCCTGTTTTATGACTTCAATTACCCGCCAGGCTTCGTTAGCGCCGGTCAGGATTCCGTTTAGCTGGAATTCTTTGATTATCTTCAGGGCCCGCTTTATGTCTTCCTGATTATTACACTGGAAGACCACAGGTTTTTTATCCACCACAAAAGGGACCAGAGCTTCCAGAAAGGGGTCATATTCCGGCCTCTTAAGTCCTGCAGGAGAAGCGAGGTATTTTTTCCAGTGCTGGGCGTAATGCTGGGTATCGTAGAATTTTTGCCTGATGAAAGCCACCGTGCCCATCAGGCTGGAAGGATAAACGCCTCTTTCCGTGGTAAAGTTGAGATGCAGAGCCCAGGGTTGCTTGATAACCATAGGGTTAAGATTTTCTCCGTTGAGGTTAAGGACAACACTCTGGCCCTGAAAAATGCCCCGGTTGGGAGCCACAACCACCGTAGTTATTCCCGCCCGGTGGTAGGCTTGAACCGTTGTTAATTTTGGCTTCAGTCCTTTTAGAACCAGAAGGTCAGGGTATTCCTGGGGTTCGGACGGCTGAAGAAAGGAGCTAAAGTAATCTTCCGGATTTTGGGGCTGGTCCTGTTCTTTTACATCCAGGAAAAGGTTGGTGTGAGCAGAAATCAGGCCCGGGTAAGCGGTGAGCCCTGAAGCCTCTATGACCTCAGCATCAGGTGGAACAGGAATCTTTTCCGCTGGCCCCACGGCTTCAATCAAACCATCCCGGACGATGATCTTTCCTTTTTCAATTGTCTGTCCAGGGGCCGCAACAATCCGGCAGTTGAGGAGAGCATAGGCTGGTTTCACCTCCGCCTGAGCTCTCGGCGTAAGAGAGGCAACAAAAATAGCTGTGAGCGCCAGAGCAAGCGCCAGACGGCTTAACTTAAATTTTAGCTTTTTGCTGACAGCACGCATGGGCCTCCTTTATTTTGCTTGATTAGATTATTTTTTCTGAAATAAAAATTACCCCGAATTATTAACATTGTG
>JBBIRN010000148.1:0-6025 GCA_037441785.1 Candidatus Aminicenantota bacterium
CAAGGTGATTCGCTTTATCCAGCACAGCAACTATTACCCGAAGATTAGGTCTCTTAATTGAATGATTGAAATATTGAAATACAGGCTCAATATAAAAATCAAAAACAGTGGTATCTTAAATACCAGGCGCTTTTTGCCTGGCGTATTATGTTATAGCCGATTTTTCAGGAGGCATCTTTCAGTAGCGGAAAAATTTTTCAGGGCAGGTCTTTCCCCGGGGCAAATTCTGGTTAATTCTTTTATAATTTGTAAGATAGCGTGGTCCGACCCCGAATTAAACCCCGATTTAACAGGTTAGGTGGAAGGCGCCGGCTTTTTTGCGGCCAGAAAGGCTGTTAAAAATCTCAACCGCTTCGGCGGTTGGTTTCCAGATGACCTTTATTCCCTGCTCTTCTAAAAATTTCTCCGTTTCGTAAGGAACGTCCATCGCACCGTAAGCACCTGTCCCGATGACCAAAATTTCGGGTTTCCGCTCCACAACAACCTTCAGATCATCAGGACACAGTGAATGCCCCTCTTTCCTCCACCAGTTGGGGAATATTTCCTCGCCGACGATGATTAAATCAGCCTCATAGACTTTTCCCCCGATTACCATCCGCCCGAAAGAATAGCTTTCTATAACCACAGCCATACTCGGTCAACCTGAATTCATATAAATTTTATATCAATTTTTTAGAACACGACAATGTTAAGCCTAAGATTTCAAATTAAGAAAAAAATGACCTTTTTATTGCCTGCAAGAAAAAGACTAGGACCATCCTGGCTGTACTACTGGCCGCTGCCATAATTCTGGCTATAATTGGTTTTGCCCGAAAAAGGAAGACTCTTTCTGCTTAATCCTGAGGTGCTCCCCATCCTTTGGACAATAAAGAGACTTGATTAAGGTGCATATTTGCCCTCCCTCTTTTGCTATTTTAACCATTTAAATTACCCAGCTCAACAAACTTTTTGCTGGCTGTATGCCCAAAATATACCTCGTGGGGCGTGCTGTATCACAGGACCTGATGTAGCCTCTCCGCTTTGCAAAACCAAAAATGCGCTTCCAGACTTTGCCTGGCTTCACTACCGGTCTGATACTCATGAAGATATACTTCCCTCTCTTAAACCATCCGACACAACCTTAAAGTGATTATTTTATGATTCACTACTCGTCACTACTCGGCAAACAGGGCGGGCGGCTGCATTTTCGGCAGCCGTCCAAAGAGCTTCTTATGAAGCTCAGGATAGGCATCCTTGCCGCCCAGCAGACTGGCCGTAAGCGGGCAAACCTTTTGGGCCAGGGCTGACATCCCGGCGCTCACCTGTCTTATTTCCCACTGGGCAGTGGCGTCTTCTCTCAGCCGAGACAGATGATAAAGCTCGCGCACGCTGGCTTTTACCAGCACCCGGCGGCGGTGGGCGTTGGTCAGGATGTAATCGGCAGCCGGGCCGACCTTTTCTTTAAGAAGCTTATAGGTTTTATCAGTTTTTCTGATTACTTCCATAAACTTCTTCTGCTCTTTGATTTCCTTAATTGAAGGCGGCACGGTAACGCCAAGTTTCGGATCATAGGGCTCCACCAGCAAAGTCATCATCCGGTGCCGTTTGAGCTGGGCAAAGCAGGAAGCCGAAACAATCAGGTCGTAAGTCAGGTAGGCCAGCTCAAATTCCCGCGGCGGCGAGTCATAAAATTCCATGTGCTCAAAAACTCTTTTGACCAGCTCCAGCTTTTTCTTCCTGGACCAGCGTTTAACTTCTTTTAAAGCATCTTTGAAGGAAATACCGGCCACGGAGAAAAGCAGGCCCGCGATTATGAGCTCATCGCCGTTTTCCGAATATTCAACCAGCCTGATTTCTTCCGATGTGCCCTTCTTTCCCGCCTTCTTCTCTGGCCTATTCTTATTCATGAAGGCCAGCGCCTGCTCTTTGACTTTATCCATCATCTCCGCTTCATACGGCGAAGGGTCAGTGAAAAGGATGATAGATGGCGCCACCTTCTTGGCTAAATCGTGCAGGTAGCGGACCAGTTCCTGGATTTCAGCATTCTTTTTGGCGGCAAAACGGCGAATCATCAGCTCCAGGTTGCGGGCGTTGACGGTCATCCCGAGCTGACCTTTAGTGGCCAGGCTGACCACATAGCGGGCATCTTCCTTGGCCCAGCCGTCAAGAATGGGGTGATTCTTCGGGTTGGCGGCCTGCCGGGCGTATTTTTTGAAGACATGCTCGCGGAGTCTTTCATAAAAATAGCGGTAAGCCTGGTTCTGAATTTCTATGGTTTCGGAAAAAATGCCTTCCAGGCCGGCGCTTTTAATTTCCTCAGGCAGAACATAATCACCGTCCAGGGTGATGTAGCGCTGGGATTTTTCGGTGTAGGAACAGAGCCGAAAATGCTCCACTTCCTCTATGGCTAAGCGGCTCAATCCAATCAGGTCAAAGTTAAACACCGCATGCTCGGCCACCGAGTGGTGACCCATCTTGAAGATGATATTCTGGTTGGAGCGACGGGCTCTTTCCACCTCGGCTCTGGCAATAGCCCTGAGCTCATTAACGGGGCGGGGGTCGCGGGAAATCCGGGCATAAGCGGCCGAAAGAGTCTCCGGAGTTATATCCTGCCTTTCCGGTTCGTGTCTCTTCAGCTCTTCTATGACTTCAGCATCAAAATTATATCCAGCTAGTATTATTTTCATGCCTTTAAGATAAAAGGAGCCCGCCAAATTGTCAATCTAAAAACGGGGGACACAATACTCATTTCCCAATTTTTCCCATACAAAAATGGGGACATCCTATAATTTTCCTATTTTTTTATTTTGTTACCCAGGACTGCTGGTATAAAATTTATCTAAGAGGCAAACATGGAAAACCGCAACAAAGAAATCGCCAACCTCTTTTATCGCATCGCCGACGCCCTGGAAATCAAAGGTGAGACCGGCTTTAAAGTCATCGCCTACCAGAAAGCTGCCCGGGTGCTGGAAGACCTGACCCAGGACGTAGCCGAACTCGTAGCTTCCGGCAAGTTAGCTGATATCCCGGGCATCGGCAAAGGCATGGCAGAAAAAATTGAGGAATACCTAAAGACCGGCAAAATCAAGCGCTACGAAGAAGTCATGAAGGATGTGCCAGAAGGTCTGCTCCAGCTTCTCGAAATCCCTGGCCTCGGAGGCAAAACTATCCACCTGATGCACAAGGAGCTAAAGGTCCAAAACCTGAATGACCTGAAGCGGGTTATTGAAGACGGCAGTCTGGAAAAGCTTTACGGCATGGGCAAGAAAAAAGTTGAGAACATAAAAAAAGGGATTGAGCTCTTTGAGCACGCCCAGGAACGAATGCCCATCTACGAAGCCATGACCATCGCCGAGGAGGTCATTGAATATCTAAAAGGTGCTCCCGGCGTAAGCCACATTTCCACTGCCGGTTCCCTTCGCCGCATGAAAGAAACGGTCGGCGATATTGACATCCTGGCCACCGGAAAAGACGGCCAGAAAATCATCCAATACTTCGTCAAGCATCCCAAGACCATCCAGGTTCTGGCAGAAGGGGAAACGAAAGGTTCCATACTCTTGGAAACCGAACTCGGTGAGCGCCAGGTTGACCTGCGGATCGTGGAGGAAGATTCCTACGGCGCTGCCCTTCAGTATTTCACCGGCTCCAAAGCCCACAACATCAAGCTGCGCGGCCTGGCCAAAGACAAGGGCCTGAAAATCTCGGAATACGGGGTTTTCCGCGGGGAGAAAAAAATCGCCGGCAAAACGGAAGAAGAAGTTTATGGAGTTTTCGGCCTGCCTGTCTTCCCACCTGAAATGCGCGAAGACCGGGGGGAAATTGAGCTGGCTCTCCAAGGAAAGCTGCCACAAATAATAGAGCCCAAAGACATCAAAGGCGACCTCCACGTCCATTCCAACTGGAGCGATGGAGTGCTGACGCTGGAAGAGCTGGTGGAGCATGGCCAGAAGCTCGGCTATAGCTACCTCGCTGTCTGTGACCATTCTCAGGCCGCCAAATACGCCCACGGCTTGAGCCCCGAACGCCTGGAAGAACAGATTAAAGAAATTGATAAAATCAACAAAAAGCTGAAAAACTTCAGGCTGCTTAAAGGCATTGAAGTGGACATCCTGGCCGATGGCTCCATTGACTTGCCCGAGGCCCTCCTCAAGAAGCTGGATATCGTGGTGGCTTCTATTCACTCTGGCTTTAAGAAAAACGTCACCGAGCGCATCATCTCGGCCCTTAAACATCCGCTGGTGGACATCATCGGTCACCCGACCGGCCGTCTGATTTCCGGCCGCGAAGGCTACGAGGTGAACATAGATAAGGTCATTGAAGCCGCAGCCGAATACGGAAAAATCCTGGAGCTCAACGCCTACTACGACCGCCTGGACCTGGATGAGTTCAACTTAAAGAAAGCCAAGGAAAAGGGCGTGCTCATATCCATCGGCACCGACACCCATTACGCTCACGGTTTTGCCATGATGCGTTTCGGCCTGGGTATCGCCCGCCGGGCCTGGCTCAGCAAAGAAGACGTAATAAACACTTTGCCGCTGGAAAAGCTACTTAAACTGCTGAAAGCGTAAGCTATTTTCCATTATTAAAATCCAAAAGGGCGGCGGGAAAGAATCTTTTTACTCAATCTTAAAAGCTGATAAATTGAAAAGCCAAATTCTAACTTTTTTGAACAAATTTTATTCTGGTGGTTATTGGCAACGTCGTCTGAGAATTCAAATTTGGGTCTACAATTGACCAAGGTGTGGGAGTTGTAGTACTGGTTAATTCATCTATAACTATCTTTGATGGTAGAAAAATCTTATTTGTCTTCGGAATTGCTAAATTACAAGAGACCACATTACTGAATTTTTTTTCTTTTCTCATCTTTAAACTCCGAGGCATTAATATTATTACTCTTACCCCTTCACTCAGTCAAGGATTAATTTTGTTCTTTTTCCCATGTCTCCTTTTTCTTTAAAAGCATTACCTCTGTTCTGCCATCAGGTCTTTTCGTTCCAGAAAGAGAATAATAAAACACATATACATCTGACATATTTATACTCTCTATATAAGCCAGCTTAGCAATCTTTGTAGAAGTAATTTGGGGTGTTTCTATATTTTGATCTGGGAATTCATTTAAAAACTGCGCAATTAAATCAAACCTTTCAGTTAACTTCATCTCGTTTTCGTATTCTAAGTATAAATCCCACATCAACTTTTCAAGCCTTTCAGACGGGTCTTTTATGTTTTCGATTCCTATATCATTCTTAGCTTCAAGACGGTTAATTGGATGACCATGAAAATATAGTTTTGATGTTAGCTTATCAACAATTTCATCAACTTTATGAGACTTTTCTTCTTCTTTTATATGAAGGTACAGCAGTTTTTTGGCCATCATTCTCGATTGTGACAGCAATCTTTTTACATTACCAAGAGCAAGCGGGTGAACTTTCTGAGCAAGTATATTAACGCCTTGAATTAATTCGTCCTCGTGATGTATTCCTGCATCTTCTTTTAATAGTGCTAAATAAGCAACGACATCCTCTACATTTATTCCAATTTTTTGGCCTGGATTAAGTGGATCATCTGGATTGAATTGGTTAGCAGCAGTAGGATCGGTAGGCCCCAGGATTCCCATCGGATGCATGATTATTTCATCTGCGCCTAAGGCAGTCAACGTTCCGGCACTAAAGCAACGGAAAGGAATAAGAACACTGAATTTAGATGCATATCCCCTCAACAGAGTCACTAATCTCCACGGCACTGTTCCGTCACCTCCATTAGTGTATAAAAATAAATCAATAGATGGTTTTGTATTCATTGGCTCTAATAGTTTTATGATGTGATCATAAATAATTCGAATTTGATCCATGGCCATAGGAACTTCGAAATTGGGCCTTGTACTAGTTATATAGGTGATAAGAAGTGAACGACGTTCTTTTTGGATTTCATCAATTAATTGTGCGCGCTTCGCTCTTGACATGACCTTTACCCTCCTTTCGCATCTATTTTATTATGCTTATCTTATTTGTATAAAGCGTGTCCATTTTTTGAGCTTATTCGTCGC
>JBBIRN010000149.1:0-243 GCA_037441785.1 Candidatus Aminicenantota bacterium
AGGGAGCCAATGGGACAGGCGCCGATGGCCGCCGGGCAGGAATAACAATTCAGAGCCGGCACACAGACTCCTTTGCTCTTACCCTGGTTTATTTCCCCTCTTAGCAGAGAAAGGAAATCAAGGTTTAAACCGAGAGCTGAAAGCAGCTGAACCAGCTTTCTTTTCTTTTCTGTAACCATAATCCACCTCTTATAGCTCAACCGATGCCTATGCACTCCAGGCAGACAGTTTTAGCCTTCAGCC
>JBBIRN010000149.1:290-5995 GCA_037441785.1 Candidatus Aminicenantota bacterium
CCAGGATGAGGGCCAGTCCCAAAAATATCCAGAACCATAACCTTCTTTTTTCCATGGCAGGCCTCTTTTTTAGTTAGTTTTTATTTAGATGTAGTCTCTACCGGAAGCTCAAGCCGGTTACTCCATTCATTAAAGCTGCCGTCATACAATTTTACCCGGGGAAACTTCAGAATGTACTTCAAAGTGAGGTAAGTATGAGAAGCCATTAATCCCTGACCGCAGGAAACTATAATCTGTTTATCGGGCGTCACCCCCCTGGCCTGTAAATCATTTTTTAGAAAATCAAGGTCCTTCCAGCTGCCATCATCTTTAAGAAAATACGACCAGGGAATGTTAATGGCACCAGGGATATGGCCTTTTCTCTTCCAGGTGCCACGTTCTCCAGCATAAAACTCTGGCGGCCTGACATCCAGAAGAACAGTCTGATCATCTCGCTTTCTTACCTCTTCCAGGTAGGCCCTCACCTGTTCATCCGGCTTGCCGCCGGGTTCATAAACCACTTTTTTTATTTCAGGGTAATCCTGAGAAACAGGCCGGTTTTCACTCTTCCAGCGGTTAAAACCGCCCTCCAGTATTGCCCATCCCTCATGCCGGATGTAATCCAGAGCCCAGGCCAGGTAGGTGGCCCGGTAATTGTTAATTTCCGTATAAATGATAACAGTGGTTTTCCTGTCCACCCCCAGTTCTCCCAGCAAACGGTAAAGAACATCCACCGGCAAGAGTCGTCCCGGCACGCCAGCCTGCGGCCAGCGCAAGGCGGCTTCATCCAGATAGACGGCCCCTGGAATGTGCCCGGCCCAGTAATCTCTGATGTCCGCTCTCATATCCACCAGGCGAATCCCGGGCCTGGCCAGGTTGGACTGTAACCAGTCCGGGCTGACCATTCTGTTCTCGGCTGATTGAGCCCAGCTCAGAGAAAAACAAAAACTTAAACAAAACCAGGCCAGAATAACTTTGCTCTTAAGATTCATTTTCTTTTTTATTGACCATTTTAACATCTTCATCTCCTTTTTGCTCTTAACTTACTCTTATTTTTCCAGCCAGGGAAAACAGGCTATCCTTAACCTGGCACATCCCATCGGCACCAGGCGCACGGTTTCCAGCGGTTCTCTGGAAACGGCCGGACTTCTGGGAACCCGGCCAACCATCCTGCCTTCAGGTTTCCAGTCTGGTAACTTTCTGGCTTTAGCTTCCAGGACCAAGGGCCGATTTTCCAGGGAGAACGGCTGATAACTTACCGGTTTTTTCTCCACTATTTTAATTTCCTTTTCTGGCTCTTTGGGGTCCAGCACCAGAGCATAATTCCAGGGTGAAGCCGGCAGTACTTCCCAGGCCGGCCATTCTTCTGTTCCCCCGACTTTTTTCCATTCTTCTTTTATTTCCAGCGAGTACCACAGGGGGCCCCGCCGGACTGAGGCGGCCCGGCCGATGCCCTCCCAGAAAACAACTTTAACCGGCGCGGCAAATTCAATTTCTACCTGGTCCCCGTTCTTCCAGGTTTTTTCTATTCTTATGAATTTTCCAGGTTGATTAATTTCGGCCTGGTTGAGGCCGTTTACAGACAGCCAGGTTTTTTCAGCCCAGGCTGGTACCCTCAGATAAAGCGGGAAGTCAACAGGCTTTTCCGTGTAAACAGTAGCCCTGACTCTTTCACCAAACGGATAATCTGTATCTTCAACAAGGCGAACTACTTCGCCCTGTTTTCCAGCTTTGATAGTAACACTCGAAGGGGCATAAAGACAGATGGCCACCCCATCGTCCGCCGTAGCCAGGAAGAGATGCTCCACAAAATAGGGCCAGCCAAAGGCCACGTTGTGCTGACAGCAGCGGTATTTCCAGGGGTCATAACTCAGCAGGGTACCTGAATTTTGAAAATCATGCTCACCCGAGCTATCACAGGAAATTAAATTCGGAGCCGTCAGGTAGTGAAGAGCCTTGAGGTCCGGGGTCAGAGCGGCCGGCAGAGAATTGAAGGCAATTTCTTCGCAGCGGTCAGCATAAACTGGATTTCCGGTTATCTTAAGCAGAGATTCAAAGCTGTTCATAAACTCTACCATGGTGCAGGTTTCCGCTCCCTGGCGCGGGTCATTATAGCCTGATCGGATGTTCTCATCCGCTCCAAACATGCCCCCGGGCTGCTGGCCGTAATGTTCCACTACCAGCCGGTAGTTATTTTCTACCGCCTGCAACAGCCTGGGGTCTTTTTTCTGCTGATAATACAGGCCCGGATACCTGAAGCCCATGGCTATGTTAACACCGTGATAGAATGAGCTTTCTTCCAAATTTCGGTCTCGCTCAGGCGTAAGTATGGGAGATTCCCAGTCCGCTGTCCGGCGGTATATTTTTTCTGCCAGTTCCAGAAGCCATTTTTCTCCGAGACGGTTGTAGAGCCAGTAGACGCTTGCCAGGTTTTCTCCCCCGCGCAGCTTCTGCCAGCTTCCTGGTAAAAGACTGTCTTCAGGAAGGTTCAACTGGTAGCGAAAATATTTTTTCATGAACTCCAGCACCCGCTGGTCAGAAGAAAATTCGTAATAGCTCTGCAGACAGTTCAGGGCCAGCATGTTCGGCCAGAGGTCATTGTTTTCGCGGTTATCAACCGGCCCGAAATAGCCGTCAGGCTGCTGGCTGCGCAAAATGGCTTCCACCCATTTTCTGGCTGTGGCTATCATTTCCGGGTCTTTAAGGAGGTAAGCCAGGTCACCGTACCCTTTAAGCCAGTAAGGCATTTCCTCCCAGCCCTTCCCCTTTAAAGTTAACCAGCCGGAATCAGGTCCCAGAAACCTGGAGACCTCAGGCAACCTACCGGTCAAGCCTTCTCTCATCAACTGAAGCTGGCTGAGAAGCCAGCCCCTGGCTTCTACCTGTCCCACCGGAAGTTTAACCAGCGGGCTGGGAAGAAGAGGTGCTCTGTTTCCGGGGTAAAAAGAATTGGCTCTTTCTCCCGGAGGAGAAGCTACCGTTTCTACTTTAAACACTTTGTCTCTCCCGCCAAATAAATTCAATGAAAAGACTAACATCAATCCCAGAAAAAAAATCTGGCCAAATTTCTTCATGCGCCACTTCCCTCGGCTTAAATCATGGACTCATTTATTTAATCATATTTTGTGCCTGGTATCTACCAGTTAGCAGAGCAGAAAAATTTCCTAACTTGAACAGAACATAACACAATAAAACTGAAGAAAATAAGCGGCACCGGACAGCTGATTAATTAAAAACATTTATCTCGAGTTATACGAACGGAATTGGTCGTGAGTTGATCTGTCCTGGATGAACGGCTTGGCTGTTTCATAATCAATCAAACCTTCCCGGTAAAGCTTTAGCAGCGATTGGTCCAGGGTCTGCATGCCTTCGCCCTGCGACATCTGGATAGTCTGGTAAATGGTTTCCACTTTGCCAGAACGGATGTTATTCTTAACCGCGGCGTTAGCCAGGAGAACTTCACAGGCCAGCACCCTACCAGCCTTATCTTTCCTCGGCAGAAGCACCTGAGAGATGACCGCTACCAGGTTGGAAGCCAGCATGGTGCGAACCTGCGGCTGCTGGTCAACCGGAAAAACATCCACAATGCGGCTAACAGTCTGAGCCGCACTAGAAGTATGAAGAGTACCAAAAACTAGATGCCCGGTTTCGGCCGAAGTTAAGGCAATACCAATGGTTTCGTAATCCCGCATTTCACCGATTAAAATGACGTCCGGGTCCTGGCGCAGGGCATATTTCAGGGCATTTTTGAAAGAAAGGGTGTCACCAAAAGGTCCTACTTCCCGCTGGGTAACGTAGGATTTTTTGGACTTATGCAGGTATTCAATCGGGTCCTCAATGGTCAGGATATGGTCACATCTGGTGCTGTTAATGGCATCAATCAAGGCCGCCAGAGTGGTGGACTTTCCGCTGCCCGTGGGACCGGTCACCAGAATCAAACCTTTTTTTGCTTTTACCAGGTCTTTCACCGAGGCTGGTAAGCCAAGTTCTTCCAGGTTCGGAATACGGTCAGCCAGGGCTCTAGCCGACAGGGCCACTGTTCCCCGCTGCTTATGAACGTTCATCCTGAACCGGCCAACACCCGGAAGACTGTAGGCAAAATCAAGCTCATAACGGGAGTCAGGAGAAGTTTCAAACTGCCTGATCTGTTCTTCAGTTAGCAGGGCATAAATCATCTCTCTGGTCTGGTTTCCGTCTGGCTTCTCAAAAGTTTCGTCTGGCAGCAGGTCACCATGAATTCTGAAAGCCGGATGAAGGCCGGCTATCAGGTGTAAGTCCGAAGCTTTTTTTTCTACCATCTTTTTTAACAGTTCCACTACCGTGTACATATCTTCCCCCTTTTATTTTTTAAGCTTTCAATCTTTTGCTATTTTTTTTGTTTATCTTTCAATTCTTCGTAAGCTTAAATCTGCACTTCATACACACTTTTAACCGGCTTCAGCTGAAGCCCTGGGTTGAACACCCAGGCATAAAGATTTACGCTTCTGAAATAAGGGAAAAAATGAGCCCGGTAAAGAATTTTTGGGGGATAATATTTTCTGTTCCATTCCACCACGCCCACGACCTCTTTTTCAGCTAAATATCGCAAAAAATAATTAACGGCCCGCACCTGCTCGGTTTCAGACAACCCGTCAAAAGCCACATGGTTAACCCAGGCCCAGTGCTCAACTGTCTGACCGAGATGATGGTGAAGAAAATAATTAAAGACCGCCACCGGCTGACCTTTTTTACTCAACCAAACCGTTTCTGAGACCCCGGGGACTGCAAGTTCTCTAAGTAATTCGGGCTCATCCTGCCAGACCCTGGCCAGGTCAACCTGCTCCTGGTAGCGATTAAGCCAGTTGAGAATAACCCGGGAGATAGTTCTTTCTTCTGGTTTCAGAGGCCAGATTTCAAACTCTTCCCGGTTTTCTTTGTCCGGAAGGCAATGTGCCCGCCAGAGCTTAATGGCCAATTTTTCCCAGCTCTTTAAACCTTCTGACCGAGCCACTCGCTCCAGGTTGAGAACCCGTCCGAGCACAAACATATTCTTTAAAAATTGCAGGTTCTCCCCTTCTTCCTTCAACTTCTGGATTAATAGAGAAGATTTGTGTCCTTTTTCCAGATAAAGCAGGGCCAGGTCATAACCCGCCTTTTCCCGGTTTATCTTCACCGCTTCTTTAATCAGGGCCGTGGCCAGCCCCTGTCTGGCGTACTCTTTTCGACTGACCAGCAAACAGCTGAGTATCGCCCGGTATGATTGGCCACCATAACTGATTACCCGGGGTAAATTGGCCAGAAAGGCCAGGATTTCTCCATCTTTGTAGGCAGCCAGAAAATGGTTCCGGTCAGGAATGGTGCGCATCAAAGAACGAACGAAATCCGGTCGGTAAAGGTTGGGAAAGGAAGCCTGGCCATATTCTTCTCGCCAGGATTTGTGGGCCATGGCTTCCAGTTGCTCCAGGTCACCGCGGAAAGGTTCAATGGAAAGGCCGACAAAATTTTCTTTCATGGGGATGATTTTAAAAAATAATCTAACAGCTGACAACTACTTTTTCAACACCAGCATATAATTAATGTAGTGGTTTTATGCTCTCCGCTGATAATTATTCTGTTCCTCAACGCAGACAACATATTTTTTTTCAACATTAAACCAGGTAAATAACTTTTCTCGGGCAGAAAAGGTTAGAAAATAGGTTTACTAATAACGCTTCGGTATTAAAAAGGACATGAATCAGAACTGCGCC
>JBBIRN010000150.1:0-1815 GCA_037441785.1 Candidatus Aminicenantota bacterium
TGGCCTCGCCCTCTGACAGAGCCCATTCCTCAAAGACTTTCTGTTCCCACACTCTTTCCAGAATTTTTGGAGAAAGTTTTGTACCTTTTATGTCAATTCTTATTCTGATACCTGGCACCACCTTTATTCGCAGGTCAACTAATCCCTGGCCCGGGTCATAATTTTCTCTCTGGGCCTTTACTTCTGCCCATTTGAAATCCAGTTCCTGGTAAGCTTTTTTGATTCTGGCTAGACCTGCGTCTACTTTTTGGGGAAAGAAAAAATCTCCCGCTTTTATCCCTAATTTCTCTCGGAGCTGGGATTCTTTCTGAGTCGGCACACCTTCAAAAACAACGGCCCTCAGCCGTATCCTTTTTAAATCAGTAAATTTTATGGAAATATCTACCAGGTCAGTTTCCGGTGTTTTCTCCGCTTTAAACTCAAGGCCCCTGGCATAATAACCCTCTTCTTCCAATATCCTGGTCAGTTCCTGGATAATTTTTTCTTTTGAGCTCTCATGGAAAATATTGCCTTTTTTAAGGGCCAGAAACTCTCTGTTAATTCGCCTTTTTATCTCTTTTGGGGCGTTAACATCAAGATGCCCGATGAACAGATTTTTGGCCAGGCTGAAAACAAGTTCTGACTGAGGTTCAGGTTTCCAGTAAACCTCCCCCGAGGCATAAAGCCCCGTGCTTAACAACCGTTTTAAAGCCTGGTCGACTTTGAACTCGGAAAAATCATCTCCTGGTTTAAGGCCGGTGAGGTTCAACATCTCCGGCTCCGCTGGCTGGCCATCTATCAGCAAGGTAATTTTTTGGATGTTGAACGTCTTTCCAGAGGCATAGACGGCAGCTGTCATAAGCAACAAAACAACTATCAAAAGCAGCAATCTCTTTTTTTCCATCTAAAACCTTTTCCTGATTTTAAGGTCTAAGCTGACCCGGCCGAGTTCATTCCTGACAGCTATCAGAGAAAGACCTCCGGTCAATTCCCATTCTAACCTGACAATCTCTTCCCGCTGAGTGGCTAAATTGGTGGAATAAAGAATCAAAAAATTCTTTGATAACCTTTTCCCTACCGTTAACCTGGCCGTCAGTTCCGAGGTAGAACCCATGAGAAAGGGGTCAAGCCGGAAACGATCCAGACTGAGCAAACTCTCTGGTTTCTTGGCCAGCTCGTAAGAAATGAGAGAAGCTGTACTCATCTGGGTAGCATCAAAAGAATACCTTCTCTGATAAGACTCACCCAGAGCCAGCAGAGAAAGTATCTCTTCTTGCGGTAGAGCGGGTGAGGAAGAAAATTCCGGTTTAAGGTTGCTAACCAGTCCGGAAAGACTGAACAGGACATGGTAATCTTTGACATAGGCCTCGCCAAGAAAATCAAGATACGGGTCTATCACCAAGGGATTAAAAAAGCTCAACCTGCCCCTTATGACATTAAAATCACGGTCCTGAAAATAAACCGTTCCCGAGATGGCTTCAATTTCTCCGGTTATGATGGGGTTAGCCACCGTACCGGAAATGACCAGGTCCAACCTGGCTCTTATCCGGCCGAGGGAATTTTCTGCCCAGACGTTATCACTGGCTCTCAGCCGCAAATTCAACCTGAGGTCATCAAGCCAGGTTTTTCTGTTTTCCTCGTAATAGGCTGTGGAGGAAAAGGAGAGTTTTTCCCAGAATTCTCTTTTCCAGAGGACTTCTTTAAGGTTAAAATCTCCTTCAAAGCCAGGTGTTCCATCTTTGAAATAAAATCTCATCTGGCCATCAGCCCGGGACCTGGTTCGTTCAAACACAGAAAGCTGCATGTCCGTGCCTTCCAGTTTTATGTCTGCCGTCT
>JBBIRN010000150.1:1831-5994 GCA_037441785.1 Candidatus Aminicenantota bacterium
CAAAACTGATTTCACCACTACCCTGAATGGGGCCATCGGCTAATTTCCCCTGAAAAGAGCGAATGGAAATGTCTGTGTTCTTAACCAGTAGTAGAGCTGAAAAATCTGTTAGAGCATGGGCAAAACCTGGGATGGGCAAAAGCTGGCCCTTAATTTCTACTGCGCCGTTCAACCCGACCTGCTCTACCGGTCCCTGGAAATTAAGCAGATAATCTACCTGGCCTTTAGAACCCTTGAGGGGCAAAACCATTTCCAGGTTGTTCAGCTGTCCACGGACTTCTCCGGTAATAAAATCTCTGTCCAGAGAAACTTCAATTCTACTCTGATACTGGCTTTCTCCAGGATAAAGCTGGCCCTTCAACTCAAAAGTCAGCTTATTATTCATAAAATTAAACCGATATTCTCCGGAAGTGGCTGCTGCTTTCAGGATGAAAACTTTGAAATCTTTTACTCTGAACTGACCTCCGGGTTGGTTCCGGCCAAACATTCCCTGGCCGCTCAGACTAACTTCGGCCCGCCCGCCAAAAGATTCGGAGAAGGGACTGAGGTCCACATCAGAAGCTTTTAGGTCAAATTCATAAGCCGGCTCTTCTAACCCCAGCCTGATCCGCCCCCCAACTTTGCCGCCGTTTAAAGTAAAATTCAGACCCTTTAAAACAAGCTCTTTTCCGGTATAGTCAAGCTCACCGCTAACTTTTTCCAGTTTAGTACCAAGCAGAAATATCTCGTCTCCAGAGAAGTTCCCGCTAAAATCTGTCTGGCCCGCTATTTCCTTCCATAAAAATTCTCCACTGGCCTGACCTCGCAGGGGGAAGTTTACCCCAAGTTTGGGCAGAATTTCTTCCAGCAGGCCTCTTTCCATGGATATTCCGGTTTCTAACGGCCCGCTACTCTGGTCAAGCCTAATTTCACCCTGGAAAGTCCGGTCTATAACGTAGACTTTGCCCGAAACCCTTCCGCCTTCCACATTTACTTCCCCGCGGGCCGAGGTCATATCAAACCTTTCAAACCCGGCCGGGGAGCAGGAAAATTCAAAACCGAGGTCCGGACTTTGATATTTTCCCTTAACCGCGATTGCGGCCCGTCCGGCTCCCCTGATTTCTGGAAAATCAAACCTGGTGTTTAGAATTATCTGAGTAAAATCTCTGGCCTCCTTGATGTCCCCGAACTGCCCTTTGATGCTCAAATCTACAGTCTGACCTATCTGCACCTGGCCTTCTAAGTCCAGTTTCCCAAAACTGCTCTCCAAATTTTTAGCCTTTATCCTGAGGTCTTTGCTCGGTATGTCCAGAAAAAGCTGAACGTTCCCGCGGAAACGGTATTTATTATTTTTGTTATTTAATGTTTTGTCTTTAACCGCAACTTCATCTCTGAACTCAGCCTGAACAGTCAGCTGGCCCTGTTTCAGGGAAAAATTTCCCCAGGCAGGAGAACTGACCGGCCAGGGCACAGAGGCATAGCTCATGATGGAGTCAAGATGAAATCCGGCCATCTGCCCTTCTACCTTGCCTTCAGCAAAACTGATCACTACCTCTTCCGTTGGCCGTCCGGGATTTTTGATACTGGCAGTTACCTGACCGCCCTTGTCTTTTTCTACCAGCACCTGACCCTCAACTGTTCCCATCTTCACCCGGTTCAGTTTAAAGTCAGAGGTCAGGTAATCAGCTTTGACCACCAGGGGCCCAGTAGCATTGCTGATTTCCGCTGTTCCGGTGGTTTTTCCCTCCCATTCAAAAGGTAGGTTAAAAACCCCCATGATAAAATCAGTCGGCAGATTATAATCTGCTTTAAAATCAACCTGGCTGCTCTTGCCGGTGACGATTTTTCCTTCTACTCTCAGCCCGGTATTGTTTCCCTGCAGATGCAACCGGTTAATGCTGACCACTCTTCCCCGGCTGGTAATAAAGGCTTCCAGCTCCCCGGCCACATTCTTGTTTGCAGAAAAAGGTCTGATGCTGACCAGTGGGGAACGGAGTAAAAAGCTGAGCTCCCCGGGCTGAAATTTAAAGTAAGAAGAAACATTCTGAAGATGGAAATCTCCTTCTTTTAACTTCAGCTGAAAAAAACCTTCATGAATATAACCGGCTTCAATCATCACCGGCAGGTCCAGAGTCCACTTCCCACCTAAACCTGTTCCCTGGCCAGCTTCTGCGTAGGAATAGTTCACCACTGGATGTTCAACCTGCACCACCACCGGTTTTTCTTTTTTAAAAAGCGAGAGAAAGGGGAGAGTAATTTCTACCCGGTCGGCCGAGAAAAAAGGATTTTTCCCTTTGGATTTGATTTCTTTGATCAAAAGGGTGGGCGGTAAGTAGGACAGCTTAAGCTCACCAAGTTCAAAGGTCTGACTTAATCTTTTTCCTATTTGTTGGAGAAAAAGGCTTTTGGCCACAGACAGGGCCACATACAGAAAAATAACAACCACCAGAAAGGCTATCAAACCTTTTCTTTTCTTCAGAAAGGACATGAAAATGGCCCTGTGTTTTATTTCTTAATTTTTATTTGGTCGCGACTTTTTTCCAATCCTGGAGAAATTTTTCTATGCCCAGGTCGGTCAGCGGATGTTTGACCAGTTTTTCCATGACGCTAAAGGGAACAGTGGCGATATGAGCCCCGATCAGGGCAGCTTCTACCACATGTCCTGGGTGCCGAACGCTGGCCACAATAATTTCTGTTTCAAAATTATAATTTTCATAGATGGTGACTATCTGTTCCACCAGCTCCATTCCGTGGTGGGAGATATCGTCCAGCCGTCCGATAAATGGGCTAACAAAAGCTGCTCCGGCTTTTGCCGCTAGCAGAGCCTGAGAAGGAGAAAAAACCAGCGTCATGTTAACTCTGATGCCTTCGGAAGAAAGAATTCTTGTTGCTTTCAGGCCTTCGAGAGTAACCGGTATCTTGATGGCCAGGTTGGGAGCCAGACTGTTTAATTTCCTGGCTTCCGCCACAATGTCCTCGGCCCGGGTAGAGATGCATTCCACACTCACCGGACCAGAAACCACCTGGCAAATTTCTTTGATCAGCGTTTCAAAGGGCATGTTTTCCCTAGCACAGAGGGTAGGGTTGGTGGTGACTCCATCCAGGATTCCCCAGCTCGCTGCTTCTTTTATTTCCTGCAAGTTAGCGGTGTCCAGAAATAATTTCATTATTCCTCCTTTTTAATTTTAACTTTTTTAGTTTTTAATCAAATAATTGGAAAGCGTTCCTATGCCTTCAATCTGGACCTCTACCCTGTCCCCGACTTTCATCGGTCCCACTCCAGCCGGCGTCCCGGTAGCAATTATATCCCCTGGTTCCAGGGTCATTATTCTGGATATGAAACGAAGAAGAAAAGGAAGGCTGAAGATCATGTTTCTGGTATTCCCGGATTGCACCAGATGGCCGTTAAGAAAAGTTTTAAGATGCAACGAAGAAAAATCCAGACCGGGCACCAGGCAAGGGCCAACCGCGGCAAAGGTATCAAAAGACTTGGCTCTGGTAAACTGGCCGTCTTTGATCTGGAGGTCGCGGGCGGTAACATCGTTAAAGCAGGTATAACCAAGAACCACTTCCTGCCAGTTATCTTCTTCTTTGAGGTTTTTGGTCTTCTTTTTTATAACCACCGCCAGCTCGCCCTCATAATCAACCCGCTGGGACATCTCCGGCCAGACTATGGCCTGGTTGTGACCGATAACGGCGCTGGGCGGTTTCAGAAAAATCAAGGGTTCAGCTGGAACCTGGTTACCAAGTTCCTCAGCGTGTTCTCGGTAATTTCTTCCGACGCAAACTATCTTGGTTGGCTGAACCGGCGGCAGGACAGTGACTTCAGCAATGGGAATGGGACTATCCTCAATCCGGTAATTGCGGAAGATAGAACCCTTGATGGGAAAAAGCACATCCTCTTTTAGGACACCATACATAACCTTCCGGCGGTAACGAAAACGATAAATTTTCATGGCCCTAGGTCTTGATTTTAATTTTTGCCGGGATACTTTCATTCTGGTTGGTATCCACAGCAGTTATAGAATATTCATAGACGAGATTCTTTTCAACCACAGAATCAGTAAAGCTTACCTGTTGGAGCAATTCAGGTGTGAGCAGGACCTTTTCTTCCCCCTCTCTCGCCCGGTAAACCCGGTAGCCGGCCAGGTCATTTTCCTTGTTGGGCAACCAGCTGAGCACCA
>JBBIRN010000151.1:0-5984 GCA_037441785.1 Candidatus Aminicenantota bacterium
AAAAAAAAGTTCAGGCTTTTATTGTGCTGACAGCTGATGCGGATGTTTATCTCTTCCCCTTAATCCAAAGCTGGCCCTATCCTTCTGAAACGGCCGAAACAATGCTCGTAAAAAGAATCGGCGAGGAGGTAGTTTTTCTCAACGAGTTACGACACCAAAAAGACACGGCTCTAAAACTCCGTTTACCGCTGAGTCAAAAAGAAATGCCGGCCGTGAAAGCAGCCCTGGGCCAGTACGGGAAATTTGAAGGAATTGATTACCGGGGGAAGCCTGTGCTGGCTTTTCTAACCCCGGTGCCCAACACCTGCTGGTCAGTAGTATCCAAGATAGACCGGGATGAAGCCCTGGCCGGACAAAGGACACGCTCTTTTATGATTATGTTTATAATCATCTCCCTGGTTTTAACAGAATTACTCATCACCGAGCTCCTCTGGCAGCGCCGGGAGAAAGTTAATTTTCAGAAAATGTACGAAGCTGAAGCCAGAGCCCGAGAAACGGAAGAAATGTTTCGGACCCTCAGCGAATCATCTGTAGCTGGGGTTTACCTGGTTCAGGATGGGGTTTTTAAATATGTCAACCGGGCCCTGGCTGAGATGTTCGGCTATAAACCTGAGGAGTTAATCGGACAGGTCGGCAACCTGGAGCTGACCCACCCCGATGACCGGGAAATGGTCAGGGAATACAACCGCCAAAGACTGAGCGGTGAAATTAAATCCATCAGGTTTGATTTTCGCGGACTGCGTAATGACGGTTCGTTTTTTTACGCTGAAGCGCACGGCTCCACCGTTGATTATCAGGGTAAAAAAGCTATTGTTGGCACTGTAATAGACATATCTGAAAGAGTTAATCTCCTGCAGGAAGTTTTAAACCGGGAAGCCGAACTAAAAGCGACTCTCTACAGCATTGGTGATGCCGTTATTTCTACCGATGCCCTGGGCCAGATCCTGATTATGAACCCGGTGGCTGAAAGACTTACCGGCTGGAGAGAAGAAGAGGCCAGAGGAAAACACATTCAAGAAGTTTTCAACATCGTTAATGAATTCTCAAGAGAACCGGCGCCTAACCCGGTGGAAAAAGTGATAGAAGATGGCATTGTAGTGGGACTGGCCAACCACACCGTTCTCATTTCCAGAGACGGTAAAGAATATCCCATTGCTGACAGCGGCGCGCCCATCCTGGATGAGGAAGGAAATGTGCTGGGGGTCATCCTGGTCTTTCGCGACCAGACCAGAGAAAGAGAAGCAGAACGTCAGATATTAGAAGCGCGGGAAAAACTTCGGGAGCAGAATCGTTTTCTGGAAAACCTGATTCAGAACCTGCCCGGCCTGGTTTACAGGTGTAAGAATGACCGCAACTGGACCATGGAGTACCTGGCTGGCAAATGCCAGGAAATAACCGGCTACGATCCTGAAGATTTGATCGGAAACAAAAAACTCTCCTACAACGACCTGATTATTCCTGAACATCGCGATTACCTCTGGGAAAAATGGCAGAAAGTTCTGGCGACAAGAGAAGTATTTGAAGATGAGTACCAGATAAGAAGCGCCGACGGAAAAATAAAATGGGTCTGGGAACGCGGCCGAGGAGTTTATGACGAGCAGGGCAATTTGATCTGCCTGGAAGGCTTTATCACCGACATTACGGAAAAGAAAAAAGCCCAGGAAGACCTGGTCAAAAGCGAGAGAGAAAAGTCAGCCATTTTTGCCGCCATAAATGAACACGTCATTTATCAGCAGCCTGACCACACCATCATCTGGGCGAACCGGGCGGCGGCCGAGTCCATCGGGATGAAGCCCGAGGATTTAATAGGCAAAAAGTGCTATGAATTATGGCACCAGAGAACCAGACCGCGTGACATCTGCCCGGTGGCTGAAGCCCGTGAAAGCGGCAAGCCGTGCAAAAAAGAAGTTGTTACACCGGATGGCCGCTGGTGGGAAATCAGCGGCTACCCGATGCTGGATGACCAGGGTCGGACCATCGGTATGATTGAAGTCACCTCAGAAATAACGGCCCGCAAAAAAGCTGAGCAGGCTTTGAAAGAAAGCGAAGCCAGGTTTAGAAGGCTGGCGGAAAACGCCCGGGACATAATTTATCGCTATACGTTTGTGCCCAAGCGCGGTTTTGAATACGTCAGCCCGGCAGCTACACCGATAACCGGCTATACCCCAGAAGAACATTACGCTGACCCAGACCTGGGGTTTAAGATTGTGCTGGAAGAAGACAGGCCGCTAATGGAAAAGATAAACACAGCAAAAGTGCTTGAACCAATTGTTCTGCGCTGGAAGAAAAAAGACGGCACCATCATCTGGACAGAACAGATAAACGTTCCTATCTACGACGAAGTTGGTAATCTGGTGGCCATTGAAGGTATCGCCCGCGATATCACAGAAAGGAAGCTGGCCGAAGAAGCGCTAAAACAGTCTTTAAGAGAAAAAGAAATTCTCATCCGGGAAATACACCACCGGGTGAAGAACAACATGCAGGTCATCTCCAGCATCCTGAACCTGCAATCAGCTCTGCTTGAGGACCCCCGGGCCAAAGCAGCCTTTAAAGAGTGTCAGTACCGGATTAAATCCATGGCCATGGTCCACGAGAAGCTTTACCGGGCTAAAGATTTAAGTCAGATAGATTTTTCTGAATACCTGAACACTCTCGCCCGCAACATTTTCCTGGACCAGCAGGTTAAGCCCGACCAGGTTCAACTGCACCTGGATATTGACCAAATAAACCTTGACATCAACAAGGCTGTTCCTCTGGGGCTAATCATCAATGAACTTATTACTAACGCTTTCAAGCATGCTTTTCGCGGCGGCAGAAAAGGCAACCTCTGGGTCAGGTTGAAAAAAATTGGTGAGCGTGGGGTGGAACTCACGGTCAAGGATGATGGCGTAGGCTTCCCCAAAGGATTGGACTGGAAAAAAGCCGAATCACTGGGCCTGGTCATCATCAACACCCTGGTGGAACAGATTGACGGGAAAATTGAGCTCATCCCCGACGGCGGCACCGAATTCAAAATCACCTTTGAAAATTAAAAAAAAGGGAGACGGCGCGGAGCCGCCTCCCTTTTCTGGACTTTTTTCAGCCGGATTATTTATCAGCGTAAGCGAACACTGTCAGGTATCCAAGTTTGATAACCCTGGAAAGTAGCTCTCCAGAAGCCTTATCCGGGCTGTCACCTGTCTGGTGATAATCAGGATGCATGGCCGTCATGTAGTAAACATAAGGCTTCTTAACCGCAGCAAAGGAAGAATGGTCTGAACCACCGCCCCCTTCGCCCAGCTCTGGCTCACGGATAAACAGGTCCAGACCAACATATTTGTTCATTTCAGTCTGAAGCTCATAAAAGCCCGAGTCCTTAGTGGCGTTGACGGTGACAAAATAAGCTGGCCTGATCTGCTTGACCAGGTCTTCCACGCCTTGCACGCCTAACATTCTGGAGTAGCGGGCAATGGTCTGCTCATCAAACGGACGGCTAATCATGTCATAGTTGAGGTAGCCCACGGTTTTCTCCAGCGGGAAGGTCGGGTTCTGCACGTAGTAGCGGCTGCCCAGCAGGCCTTTTTCCTCGCCTGTCCAGAGGCAGAAAACGATGCTCCGCTTGGGCTTGACCGGGTTCAGGGCTATAGCTCTGGCAATGGCCATCACACCAACCGAGCCTGAACCATTGTCGTCCGAGCCGTTAAAAATGTAGTCTTCCCATCTCCCGACATGGTCAAAATGAGCACCAACGACAAAATACTCATCCTTGAGCTTCGGGTCAGAACCTTCTATATAGCCAATAACATTCATGGTGCGGATGAGCCTGACATCGGCCGTGGAACTGATGCTCACCCTGGCTCCAGGAAGGTCGCGTGAAGCAGGCTTGTAGGTTGATTCAATAGTTTGCTTAAGCTCATCAATGGTCTTCCCGGTGTTGCTCAGAATCAGGTTGGCCATTTCCCTGGTAATGTTCAGGGTCGGCACGTTGCTCAGGCCCATCATCTGTATCATAGGATCACGAGCACCGGGAATGCTCATCCGGCCCTGTGGTCTTTTAATAATCGGTTTTTCATCGTTGGGCTGGCGATTCTGCATGGCTGTCAGCATGTTGTAGATGTCACTGTCCTTGCCAGAATTCTGAACCACCAAAACCGCGGCCGGTTGCTGCTTGTAAATTTCCTCCAGCTTGTTAAACCCGCGGCCCCGGCCCCTCATCATGGCAAACATCATCTGAAGATTAGCCCCCTGCGGGAAGTACTTTTCCTTGAGTTCCTTTTTCTGGTTAAAGGGCGACTTGGGGTCATTCTTGCCCGGGGCTTCGCTCAGAACCAGCACGACTTTATCCTTGAGGTTAAGCCCTTTGAGCTCGTCCCAGCCTATAGAAGGCTCTTTAATGCCATAACCGACAAACACCACCGGACCGCTGATTTCTTCCTGCGAAGAAAGGGTGCTCATGAAATCAACGCCGCTTTCAAAGGTGCGGGCTCTGGTGGCGGCCCCACTGGCTACTTCCACCTTAAGAGTAGTTTTGACGTTGGAGACTTCTTTGAGGGTAAATTCCTGGAAATAGCTGCGCTCCATGGCCATGGCCTGGCGCGAGTCCTGACCAGCCATAGCTCGGGCGATGTTAATTTCAGCGCGGGGTATATCGCCTCCTGGCTTGATGCCCCACATCTTAAATAAAGATGCTACGTAATCTGCGGCCATGGCATAACCGCGGCTGCCGGTATCGCGGCCTTCCATCCAGTCAGAAGCCACGTAGTTCAGCATGGCCAGCACATCTTTGGGCGTGATGGACTCAAACCCAACCTTATACTTTTCAGGCACCGGTTCTGTTTTGGAAACAAGATTCAGGGCTCTTTTCACTTCCTCTGGCTTCATTTGCTGCTGCGGCGGCATCTGAGCCAGGGAGAAGGAAAAAGCCAACAGAACCAGCACCACCATCAAGACCGGTAACAAACGCTTTTTCATAAAAAACCTCCGTTTAAACTTTATGTTTGATGGCTGGAATAGAGATACTGAAGTTGAAATGTAGAAAAGGATGATGAGCGCCAGGATAAAAATTGAGAAAATAAAAACTGATAAAAATTGAGGGCAAAAATTAGATTAAAAAACCGAAACGGCCGGCAACAGACCGGACCTGTTCTGGTCGCGGACAAAAGTAATTCACACCTCATCTTAAGTTGTGACGATTATACTCCAATATTCTTCCCCAAAAAAATAAAAAATGGAAATATAGATGGTGTCCCTATTTTTTAGAGCTCGAAGCGGTAGGTGAACTTTATCAGGAAGATGTTGTCGCCAGGCGCGGCAAACAGGTTGCCCAGGTCCCTCCACAGCGAAAGCTGCCCGGGATAGCTGTAATCAGCGCGGTTCTGCGTCCACACCAGATAGAGCTGCGAGCCCGGTCTGTATTCCCATCTCAGCACCACTGTCCCGCGCATTGATTTGTAATTGAAATCAGGATTTCCTATGGTAAAAGAGGACGCCGGCCCGCTACCATCCGGGTCAATCAGGTACCGGCCATCAACTTCCTCAATCGTGGACCCACTTTCTCCAAACACCAGATAATCATAAGCCCGCGGCCGGTTGAGCTGCTTGAACCGGTCATACTTCCCCACGGCAATAAACGGCTGCAGGTAAGCCTGCAAACTCAGAGTCGGCGTGAAAATCCAGTTTATCCTGATTTCGCTGGCCAGAACTTTCTGGTCCAGACGCCCGAAAATGTACCTTGTCCCGTAAGTGGCTGTCATTAACGGGTCAGACACTCTGGTCACCCACTGAGTCTCGTTCCTGGACAGACCAATCATTGGCCCAACCGACAGGCTCAGGTTGCTCATCGGCTTCCAGCGCACAGCAAAATCAGCCATCCAGGCGCTGGAATCTTTATGAACCCACTGATAATTAAAATTACCTTCCAGCACCACCGGCTTCCTTGAGTCGCTGCCCAGTCGCAGTTCATTCATAAATCCATAGGGCGTGAGCGCCAGCGGCCCACCGCGAGT
>JBBIRN010000152.1:0-5946 GCA_037441785.1 Candidatus Aminicenantota bacterium
AAGAAAAAAAAGAAGGTAAAAAAGAAAAAATTGAGAAAAAAAGAGAAAAAAACTAATAGCCCGCAGTACCTTTTCAGAACAGCCAGAAGTGAATTTATTCACTCCTTTGCCCGCGGCTGGTAAAAACAAAGACTTCATCCAAGGCTATGATTTGTTCTTGTTCGAGAAACATTAAGTGGAGGAAACAGAGGAACAAAAAAGCCACAAACTTGTTTTAAGAGCAACACAGACCAGGCAGTAGTCTGATATTTTTTCTTTTCAGGGAAAACCGCAAACCGAACAGATATGAAGAGTAGCTAATTTGAGGTCTTTCCCCTCACTTATCGCCTGGCTGGTTCTGGCCTCGGGTGTGCCCGATTTACCTCAGGCCGTTAGACAAAGCGTACCATCTGGTTGATGGCTTCCCGGGCTCGGGCGGCCAGTTCAGGCTCAATTATGATTTCAGGTTCTTCCAGAAGCAGGGCCTTGTAGACTTTTTTTAGGGTAATTTTTTTCATGTTGCGGCAAACAGCTTTCTCTTGTGCCGGGTAGAATTTTTTGTCCGGGTTTTCTTTTCTCAGACGGTGCAGGATACCGACTTCTGTGGCCACGATAATTTCCCGGGCTTTGCTCGCCGGGGCTTCACGTATCATCTGACCAGTGGAGAGAATTCGGTCCGCCAGACGCCGCACTTCAGGCCGGCACTCGGGATGAGCCATGACCACGGCGTCTGGATAAAGCTTTTTCATTTTTTTAATATCTTTAAGTGAAATATTCTCATGAATCGGACAGTAACCGTCCCAGGAAATTATCGTTTTCTGACTTCTTTCTTCCACAAAGTCAGCCAGGTTGCGGTCTGGAACAAAGATAATCTCTTTATCAGGAAGGCTGTTGACCACTTTTAGCGCATTGGCTGAAGTGCAACAGACATCGCTTTCCGCTTTTACTTCAGCTGTAGTATTGACATACGCTACTACCTTTCTGCCTTTAAGCCTTTTTTTGATCTCTCGCACATCTTCAGCCGTTAGCCCTTCAGCCAGAGGACAGCCCGCGGTTATATCCGGTATCAGAACTTTTTTATCAGGGGAAAGAATCTTGGCTGTTTCGGCCATAAAATGGACCCCGCAGAACACAATAATCTTAGCTTCCACGCCGGCGGCCTTGCGGCTGAGCTCCAGAGAATCACCAACAAAGTCAGCTATATCCTGAACTTCTTCCGGCTGGTAATTATGGGCCAGGATGACAGCCTCCTTCTGCTTTTTTAGCCTCTTTATCTCTTCTACCAGGTTTTCTTTTTTCATTCTTCCCTTCCCAAATGTGTTCTTTTTTTGAAGATAGCCATCCTGCTGGGGCAGCTCTTCAGCTTATATTCTTTTCCTCATCACGGCTTTAAAACCAGCTCTGACTTTCAGGTCTGGGCTTCCTTCCTCTGAAAACTCCGGATACCGGAGCGCCAGAAAACAGCCTTATCAAACGGCCACCACACTCTTTACTTCAGGTATCTCTTTTTTAAGCAGCCGCTCAATGCCCATTTTCAGGGTCATCTGGGACATGGGACAGCCACCACAGGCTCCCTTCAACCTGACAGAAACCACCCCGTCCACCACATCTACCAGTTCCACATCACCACCATCTGCCTGTAAAGCCGGGCGTATCTTATTAAGCACTTCTTCCACTTTTTCTTTCATCAAACATTCTCCTGTTAGTTTATTGGGAAGGATTAACCTTCCACCAATAGTTTAGCCTTTTTAGCTCGGTTTGGCAAGATTAATTCCTACTATTTTTATAGGATTTGTGAGGCTGGCTTTTTTGGCCTAAGCCCGTTACTCCAAACCAGTGAAAGCTCGGCCGCCTCATGCCAGCTCAACTTTCATCCCGTCGGAGGCGGCCAGCACCTCCACCCCGGTTTCTTCCGACATTTTTTCTGCCACC
The DNA here is from genome assembly GCA_037441785.1 of Candidatus Aminicenantota bacterium. GTDB lineage: Bacteria > Acidobacteriota > Aminicenantia > Aminicenantales > Saccharicenantaceae > Saccharicenans. The sequence goes on from JBBIRN010000152.1 coordinate 1,912, forward strand.
AGCCACGGGTTAGCTCTGAGCATGGTCTGACCAAAGTGAGTCAGAAAAACTTTTTGGGGTTTAATGGCTTTGATCAACTCCACCGCTTCCGGTACAGTCAGATGAAGCAGATAATCGTTTTCCGCCTCTTTCACCCTGAGCACGTTCATCACCAGATAATGGCAATCGCGGTAACTACTCACCAGCTCGGGAAAAGCTTTGGTATCAACCATAAACCCCAGGACAGTGCCGGGCAGGTAAAATTTAATCCCGTAGGTTTCAGCTTCGTGCCAGTGGCGCACAGAAGTCTTGATTTTATGGTGGCCAAGCTCATAAGCAGTTTCAGGCTCAAGAGTGATGATTTCTTTAACCGCTTTCTTCAGGTAGGGCAATAAAATCCGGTCCGGACCTTCCAGACACTCAGCCGGAGCCATGAGTACTCCCCGGTTTTTAAAACCGCCGGCCGTCATGGCATCCAGTAACACGTTAACGTCATTGGAATGGTCTATGTGCTTATGGGTCAGAATAACCGCTTCTATGGCTGTGGCATCAATCGGTGGCCGACTGTGGGCCATCCGCAGCAGAGCCCCTGGACCCGGGTCCAGAGCTATCTTCTGTCCCTGAAGTTCCAGGTAGATTCCGCCCGAAGCCCGGAGCTGTCGGGCCATGACAAAACGGGCTCCAGCTGTACCGAGAAACTTAAAATAATCCTTCCCGGTTTCAGTCGTGTCCTTTTTCGCCGTGTCTTTCGGGCTCAACATGGATGGTGACATCTCCGTTGAATTCTTTTTTTACCAGTTCTTCTACCCGGCTGGCAATTTGATGGGCTTTTTCCACTGACATATCACCGGGAACCTTCAGATGCGCGGTCACTTCGTGGTGTTCTCCGTACTGGTGAACATGCAGATGATGGATTCCTTCCAGGTCGGGAAATTCATGCTGAATGGAGGCCGCAATCCGGTCCACTTTCTGCTGTTCTGGTGATTCACCGATTAAATAGCTGGCTGAACTCCTGATAATGTCATAACTGGCTTTTAGAATTAGCAGGGAAACGGCCAGGCCCATGACGCCATCCAGCCACCAGATTTTCTGACCGAAAAATGCACCCAGGACAATCAACAACGAAGCTATAGCATCGCTGCGGTGATGCCAGCCATCAGCCCGCAGGGAAGCTGACCCAGCCTTCTTCCCGGCCCAGAAAGAAAACTGCGCCAGAGCTTCCTTCAACACGGCCGAGACAGCAAAAACCAGGATGGCCATCTGACTGAAAGACACGCCCTGACGATGGACCAATCTCTGTACTGATTCATACAAAAAGGTGCTACCTACCACAGCCAGCAGTGTGCCGATGATGACCGAGGCAACTGATTCGGCTTTGCCATGCCCGAAAGTATGTTCTTTATCGGCTGGTTTGGCCGCTAGCCAGAAGCCAAGGATAACCACCAGAGAAGTCAGCGTATCGGATAAGGTATGCCAGGCATCAGCCATCATGGCTACGGAGCCGACCTTTTTCCCGACCAGAAACTTAAGAGCAAAAAGCGCCAGGTTTAGAAAAACCGAGACATAACCTTCTATGTATCCCAATTTCTTTTTTTCCGAAAAAGAAAGCGGCATCTACTTTACATCCTTTTCAGAGAAATTTTATACGATAGATTCCCCTCTTTAAAGAGTTCTTTTAAACTTGAGGTAATGACCTGGTTGGTCTTTGATTTACAGCCAGAAAAAGCTCAGACGTTTTCTCCGAATTTCTTCATCGGCTGTCCGCAGCAAAGTATGACATGCTCTTCGGCACAGCCACAATCTTTGTCCACCACCAAACGATAGCCGCAGATTTCACACTCAAAGCCTTTAAGCGCTGGTTGGGCTTCTTTCGCGGCTACTATTCTAACTGATCTTCCGACTGCCTTTTTTGCGGGCTTCTTGGCCGCCTTTTTAGCAGCCACCGCTTTTTTGGCTCCAGCTTTTTTCTTTTTTACGGGCATGCCTCCCTCCTTTTTTATTTTTTTAAATTATATGGGCCTTAATTTTATCGGCCAACAAATACACCCGTTATTATTTTAAATTTAACCTCCCAAACAAGTCAAAACTAATTTTTTAAACCCGGGCATAAAACACCACAGCTGGAAGCCAGGCTTCTTTCTGGCTCGTTCTCCGGCAATATTCCAACCTAGCCCGGAAATTAACAAGCTAACCCTTCAACCAAATTATTTTCTAAAGCAAGCCCTTTTATGGTATAAATAAGGAGAAGAAAAGGAGGAGCTAATGAAAAGAGTACAATTCTCTGTTTATTTTATCCTGGCAACTGTTTTAATTTCTCTGTTATTACTTTCATTTCCGGCTTCTGCCCAAACCCAGGCAGAAAGACTGCAGACCGGCATTGCCTTCTTTGAAACTGGGAAAACGGCCGAAGCCAAAGCCATTTTTGACCAGCTAGTGGCTGAAGGCCTGGTGGATGATAACCTGTTTTATTACCTGGGTTCAGCTATCCTGAAGCTTAATCAATCCCCTGACCTGGCTCTCAGCTATTTCAACAAGATATCCCCCAACTCGCCTCTGGGTTACGTGGGCAAGGGACAATACTACATAAAGAAACAGAACTACACCAGCGCTGAAACCCAGCTGAACCAGGCTCTGCAAAAAGACCCAAATTGCGCTGAAGCCTATTTTCATCGTGGCCTTTTACGCGGTTTCCAGAAAAAGCTGGACCTGGCCATCGCCGACCTGGAAAAATGCCTGCAGATTAAAGGTAATCACGCTTATGCTCATTATCAGCTCGGTCTGGCTTACAACCAGAAAGGCCGCAAAGACTTGATGATCCTGCACTTCCAGAAATTCCTCTACCTGGCGCCTGAAGCTCCCGAAGCACCTCAGGTTAAAAGCCTTCTCAGCCGGGTGGGATAAGAAGTTAAAAAGCCTGACCGATACTGAAGAAGATAGCTGTTTTGGACTCTCCGGGTCTGGGTTTGAGGTTAAACCCATAATCAATTCTAAGCAGCCCGAGGGGGCTTTCTATCCTCAAGCCCAGGCCGGCGCCGGTCCTTAACTTTACCGGGTTAAAATCGCGGAGCTGATAATAAACGTTGCCGGCATCAAAAAAGGCCACTCCTCTGACAATTTTATAAACCGGAAACCTCAGTTCCTGATTGACGACCAGAACGGCTTCTCCGCCCTCTGGCAGGCCAGTCCAGAGGTCAATCGGCCCCACCGCATCAAGCTTAAAACCACGGATGGAAGTCCCGCCGCCGGCATAAAATCTTTTACTGGGAATAAGATACTCGCCAAAAGCACTGGCCAGGCCGAGCCGATAACAGGAAGCCCAGGTAAGGCCTGAGCCAAGAGATTTATAGAATGAAGCCTGGGTAAAAGTGCTGAGGTAATTGAGGTTAGAACCCAGAAACTTCGGAGAATAACTGAAACTGCCTGTCAGCAGCATACCTTTTTTAGGGTCAAACTTATCATCCCTGGTATCCCGATTCAGCAATAAAGATAACTCCGAGGTAAAAATTCTCACATCATAGGGAAACGGCCAGGAGGGCACCTTTTCGTAATCATGGATGCGGGAAAGCTTGTAAACCCAGCTCAGGTTAAAGCCTTTGACCACCGAGATTTTTTGCTGCAAGCTGGCTCCCAGCTGCTCCGTGATGTAAAGTTCTTTGCTGTCCTTCAAGTAAAAAACAGAAGCAATCAGGTCTGTCTTCTTGGCAAACAGGTAAGGGATTTTTAGGGAGAAGCGAGCATCCTGCTGCCTCTGGTTGGCCCTTAGATAAACCAGGCCATTCCAACCGTAGCCTAAAAGATTGTTAAAATCAGTTTCCACAAAACCTTCTAACCGCGTTTCCGTGTTGTACTGCAAGCCATAGTTTACCGTCAGCCAGGGTTTTTCCTGGACCTTTACCAGCGCTTTCTCGCTGGTGCCGGAAACTGGAGCGGAGGAGATGTTTACACTCTGGAAGGCCCCTGAATCGTAAAGGTTCTTCTGAGCCCGGGCCAAGAATTCTAAACTGGCCGGCTGGCCGGTGGTCAAACCGGATGTCTTCAGCAGAAAGGATTTTTTAG
>JBBIRN010000153.1:0-5939 GCA_037441785.1 Candidatus Aminicenantota bacterium
ACCAGAATCCAGCCTGTTGAGGTTTTGAAACTTTCTTCCAAAACCGCTTCTGCCATCCCCGAACTGGAGGAGCTTTACCGGGACTACCAGCAGCGAGATAGAGTTAACAAACTGAACACCCTCTACGTGGCTCTGACCAGAGCAGAAAAAGAACTCTACGTCATCGGGCTCAGAAAAAAGAAAGTATATCCTTTTAATCTTCTGGAAACTATTTTCGGACAGGAAGCTCCCTTTAACCTGTCTTCCTCAAGCCTTAAACCTGAAGTGAAAGTCCGGGCCAAAAAAGAGGCCCCCAGTTTCCCCATCAGAATCCTGCCTTCGCTTCAAGCTGAAGAACCTTCACCGCCCTCAACCCTTAATTATGAAGAAAGACGCCGCGGGGAGCTGTTCCATGCCCTCCTGGCCGAAATAGAATACCTGCAGGAAGACCTGGAAGCTCAGCTGGAGCAAATGGCCGATAAATTAGTTAAAAACGGGAGAGCAGAAAAAACAGAAATAAAGGCGGCCATAAAAATCATCAAGCCCTTCCTCCTCCAACCTGAAGTGGCGGAATTCTTCCAGCCGCGGCCCGGCCGCCAGGTGGCCAGAGAAATGGAGCTGGTTAACCGTCAGGGACATCTTTTCCGGGCTGACCGGGTAGTCATGGATGAGAACAAGATAACAGTTATAGATTTCAAGACCGGCCAGGTGGAAAAAGAAGACATTAAGGCGGCTCACCTGGACCAGCTCAGAAATTACATGAGCATAATGCAGGATATTTTCCCTGAGCATGCTGTTTCTGGCCTTCTCCTTTACCCTGATACCAGACACCTGGAGATTATCCCATGAAGGTGGCGCTCGTCTCCCCCAGAATTAACTTAATTGACTGGCTGGCAGACCAGCTTCTTCCGGCAGAAAAAAATTTTGACCGTCTCTGGATAATTTTTCCAGAGAAAAGACCGGGTTACTATTTGCGGCAAGCTCTGGCCAAAAAGCTGGGCAGAAGTTACCTGCCACCTCGCCTTTTTTCTTTTGATGAATTCATAGATTTTCTTTACACAGAAATACTGCATTTTTCTAACCCGCCGGTTGAGCCCATAGATGCCGTGGCCCTGCTCTTTGAGTTAAACTCCAGGGCAGACAGTGCCTCCCGCCGTTCTTCTTTTCTGACCCTGGATGAGTTTTTTGCTTTTGGCCAGAAACTGTTCCGGGACCTGGAAGAGCTTAAATCCGGGCAGGTACCGGAGAATTACTTCACAGTTCTTGATGTGCTCTCAGGAGAGAAACTGCCAGAAAAGACCAAAACCAGACTCCGCCGTCTGTCTGACCTTTACCGGGAATTTTATGAGCGTCTGGAAAAAGATAACCTGTCTACCAGAGCCATGCGGCTGGAAAAAATCTTAGACCGGTTCCAGAGCCTGCCCGACCTGACGGCGGCGGACCGAATAATCCTCTGCGGCTTTTTTAAAACCACCAGAGCCGAAGCCCGGCTTCTCTAGAGCCTACTTCAGCTGGAAAAGACCTCTCTGTACCTGCTGGATGGGCCAGGCGTAGAAGAAGTGCTGAATCAGCTGGCAATAGAGACCGGGCAGGTTGAAAAAATAGAAGAACCCGGAGAAAAAGCGGAAGAGCCAGAAATTTCTTTCTACCTCAGCCCTGACACCCACGGTCAGATATTGATGCTCAACCAGATACTGGCGGAGAGGGTGCAAAGACCGCAGCTACTGGATGAAAAAACAGCTATCGTTCTGCCGGCCATGGAAAGCCTGATACCCCTTTACCAGCAGACGCTTCAGGCTTTGCCCGAAGACAGCTTCAACATTTCTCTCGGCTATCCCCTGACCCGGACTCCGCTGTACAACTTTTTCGACTGTTTGTTTAACCTTATTCAATCGGCCGACGAACAGCAGAGACTTTATGCCCCATATTACCTTGATTTTGTTCTTCACCCCTACACTAAAAACATTTACTTCCCAGAACCCTACCGTAGCGCTGAGCTCACCAGAATCCTGTTCCACACCCTGCAGGAGACTATGAACAGAAAAAAAGGGCGCCTTTTCTGGTCCCTGTCCGAGATTGTTTCTGACCCTGACCTGCGGCAAAAGCTGGACCAGCAGGCCCAGGCCGCCAGCCTGCCCAGAGCCCCCGAGTTTCTCAAACATCTGGAAGATATCCACCAGAAGACGATTGAACCATTCTTCCACCTGAAAAATGTTCGAGATTTTGCAGAAAAACTCATCAGGCTGCTGGATTACCTGTCCGTGCACAGTACCGCCCGGCTGCATCTTTTCTTTCAGCCTTATGCGCAAGAATTCTACGAGCAGTTTGAACATCTAAAAAAATCCCGCTTAAGCCAGCAGAGCTTCAATCATCTCTACAGTTATTTTGCCCTTTTCCGCAAAATAATAGCTGAGGCCCGGGTTAGCTTCGCCGGTACCCCGCTTCACGGTCTGCAGGTTCTTGGTTTCTGGGAAACACGGGGCCTTAAGTTTAAAGAAATATTCCTGCTGGACATGAACGATGACCTCATTCCCGGCCGCCATAAAGTTGACTCTCTGCTGCCTTATGCCCTGAGGAAAGAACTCGGGCTGACCACTCATGAAGAGGTAGAAAAAAGATACCGCTACTACCTGCAGGTGCTTTTGGCCGGGGCCGAAAAAGCTCACCTTTTCTTCGTGGAAAACAGTGAAAAAGAAAAAAGCCGTTATGTAGAAGAATTAATCTGGGAAAAGCAGAAAAAGTTCTTTAACAGCACCGGGCAGAAGCCGGAAACGCTGTCCTTAATTAAGTCCACCACTTACCGGATAGAGCTGCAATCCGCAACTCCTCAACCGGTGAGTAAATCAGAGCGTCTGATAAAAATTCTCCTGACTAAAGAATTCACGGCTACCCAGCTTGATGCCTACCTCAAGTGTCCTCTGCAATTTTATTACGCTTACGTGTTAAAGCTGAGCGAAAAAGAAGAACTCGCTGAAGCACCTGAACGAGCGGAAATCGGCTCTCTGGTCCATCAAATCCTCTACGATTATTTTGTGGACTACCTGGGTCAGAATCTGCCGGCTAACCTGGAAGCCAGGAGGCTGGAAAAAATAATTGAAAATAATTTCCTGAAAAACTTTTCTGAAGCCGCCACCGGCAGTTTTTACCTGATGAAAAAACAAATTGACCGGCATCTGAAGGATTTCCTGAGAAACTATCAGGAAATGGCTGTTTCCCTGCTGCATCAGGCTAAGATGAACCTGAAGCTTCTGGCTCTGGAAACAAAATTAAAGGCTGAGCACCGGGTGGGAGAGGCCAGCTTTCAGCTAACTGGCAAGGTTGACCGGATGGAAAAGCGCGGGAAATTTCTCTGCTTACTTGATTACAAGACATCGGCTAACGAAAAATCCTACCGCGTCAAGTTTGATAAATTAGACCCGGACCACCGCCAGAGCTGGGCTGAAGCTATCGGCAGCCTGCAGCTACCTTTTTATCAGCTTCTGGCAGCCAGTTATCATAAAACCGACCCGGCCTCCATCTATTCGGCCCTGATCTTACTGGGCAAAAACCATCTCAGCCTGGAGGCAGAATACTCACCCCTCTTACCGGCTAAGAAAAAAGGAACTTCTGTGGAAGAGCAAACGACCAGATTTTTCCCCCTCAACTTCGGAGAACAGGAGCTCGCCACTTACCAGGAAAACTTCCGGCTGCTGGCTGACATCATTGACCGTTTGCTGCTGGAAATTATCAACCCGGAGATACCTTTTACCCCTGATGGTCTTCAGACCGGTCAGTGCCAGCACTGCGCCTTTACCGATTTTTGTGGCCAGACCTGATATTCAGGTAATCTTTTTCTATTTTTTTTACGTATAAATAAATGATGAAATAATTACGGAAAGGTAAACATGGTTAAGTTTCTACTTTGGTTAATTCTCTTTGTTCTGTGCTGGCCACTGGCCCTGCTGGCTCTGCTCCTTTATCCCCTGGTCTGGCTTATTTCCCTGCCTTTTCGCCTGATTGGCCTCACCGTAGAAGCGGTTTTTGAGCTTCTAAGAGCCATCATGACCCTGCCTGCTCGACTTCTCCACAGCTTCGGCCGTTGAAGAAACGGGCGCTTGACAAACAGCGGCCGTGAGTTTATTAAAGTCTCATGCCTATCAGGATTGAAAAAATAGTCTACCCGGGCCGGTCTCTGGCCAGACAGGAAGGGAAAATTATTTTCACTGATGAAGGGTTGCCTGGCGAACTGGTAGAAGTAGAGGTTTTAAAAGAAAAAAAGAACTACCTGGAAGCCAGAACCATCTCCCTCCTTGAACCTTCACCGGAAAGGCAACCAGCCTTGTGTGCCCATTACCGGGCCTGTTCGCCCTACCAGGTTATGACCTACGACCTTGAACTCCGGGTAAAAAGAGAGCAGCTTCAGGAAATATTTTTCCATCTGAAGGAAAATATTTCTTCCACCATAAATCTTATCCCTTCACCAGCCATCACCGCTTACCGCAACAAAATCCGTCTGAGCCTGAACTGGCAGGCCAGCCCACCCTACCTGGCTTATCACGAGCCCGGCTCTCTGGAAAGCTTTTTGCCCGTAGATAGATGCGCCCTGGTCGGCGAGTCTATAAACAGTGTTATTGCCGCAATTAACACCCTCTTGAAAGGTCAACCCATTCCTGGGCTCAAGCATCTGGAAATCAGACAGAGCTTCTGGACCGGAGAAATCCTGGTGGTCCTGGAAGCGGAAGAAGAAGAAAGCCTGGAAAAGGCCGCTGAGCTTTGGGTTCCGGCCCTAAGCCTTAACGAACATCTGGCCGGGGTCACCGGCTTCGTCAACCTTGTCCGGAGAAAGCAATACCACAAACTCTACGGCCGGGATTACCTGGAAGAAAAAATTGGCCAGACCATTTTCCGCTACGGCGCCGGAAGTTTCTTCCAGGTCAACCCACCTATGCTGGAAAAAGTGGTGGAAAAAATGAAAGAACACCTGTCGCCAGTTGCTCCGGTTAAACTGGTGGACCTTTATGCTGGTCTGGGAACCTTTGGCCTTCTTCTGTCTGGCCTCAGCTCAGAAGTCCTGGCCGTGGAAGCTGAACCCAGTAACATTTTCTACCTTAAAAAGAACCTGAAATTAAACCGCTGTCAGCACCTGACTATCGCTGAAGGCAAAAGCGAAGAGTGGGTGGACGAGGTACTTGATTTTCAGCCTGAAGCCATGGTCATTGACCCACCTCGCCGGGGCGTGGCCGAAGAAATAGTGGAGGCTCTCAAATCATATCCTTTGCCCTTGATTTTCTATCTTTCCTGTAACCCTACCACTCTGGCCCGCGACCTAAAGAATTTTATGCCCGAATATGAAATTGTGGAGCTGACTGCTTTTGATTTCTTCCCCAGAACGCCACACCTGGAAACTCTGGCTGTCCTTAAAGGGAAAAGAAAAACGGATAAAGCCTGAATCAGTTTTACTGAAACTTTCCCGCCAGCTGACCGCAGGCCGCAGCGATTTCTACACCCTTGGATTGACGGATAGTGGTTTTAACGTTCCTTTCCGTCAGCCAGCGTTCAAAACGCAGGAGCTCCGCCCGGGATGGCCTCTGGTAAGGAAGCTGCGGAACTGGACTGTAGGCAATAAGGTTAACCTTGGCTTTTAGTTTTCGGGCGAGGGCCGCCAGGCTTTCAGCTTCATAAAGTCCATCATTAAGACCTTTAATCAGGATGTATTCCAGAGTGAGCTGCCGGCCGCCAGCTTTAAGGTAATCTTCGGCCGCAGCCACCACTTCCGAGAGAGGATATTTCTTGTTTATGGGCATAAGCTGGCTTCTTTTTTCTTCTATGGGGTTATGAACGGAAATTGACAGGTTGATCTGGAGTTCAAACTCCTTAAGCTTTTTTATGGCAGGAATGACGCCAGCAGTAGAAACTGTCATCCGCCTGGCTCCGAGGTTCAGTCCGTTTTCGTCGTTAAGGATACGAATGGCCTTAAGGAC
>JBBIRN010000154.1:0-2472 GCA_037441785.1 Candidatus Aminicenantota bacterium
TGGAGATTTTCCCTCTTTTTTTAGCCTCCAGCTCTGTCCAGGTCCGAAAAATGACGGCTGATTACTCAATCCAGCCTGAATCTTTCACGGCTGAGCCCAGGGCTTTTTCAATCAAATCTCGGCCGGCAAAATTTCTTTCCAGCATCCCGGTTAATAACCTCCGGGCATTTGCGGGGTTAATTTCCGGGTGAGCCTGGATTCCCCAGACATTTTTGCCTTTTAACCTGAAGGCCTGCACCTGGCAGTACTGGCTCCTGGCTATGATTTGAAATTTCTCTTCCTCCAGACCACAAACTTCATCATAATGAGAAGAAAAAACCCAGAGCTTTCCCTTCTGCCCGAACAAGGGGTCTTCTTGAATGATTTCAACTTCAATCCAGCCAATTTCTGGTCTGGCGGCCCGGCGAACATGAGAGCGACCGGCCAGTGCCAGGGCTAAAAGCTGATGGCCAAAACAGCTGCCCAGCACAGCCAGGCCCTTTTCCACAGCCTTTCTAACCACCTCCACTTCTTTCTCTACCCAGGCCGGCGGGTTAACGATGGAGGCTTCAGAACCGGTGAGAATAAGATGGGTGAACCCCTCCTCCAGGTCCGGAAATTCGCCGTCTTCTGCCCGAAAGACTTCATAGGGAAGTTTGACAAATTGTGTCCAGTGACTGGCCGGGTCATAAATCTCCGGCCAGAGTGAGTTATCCAGGATGGCCAGCTTTTTCATCTTCCTGTCCTTTACCTTTTCTTTTTTTATAACTTCTCTACAACTTTTTTTCTTGTTTTAAAATCTGTTAATTATAAAAAATTTGCCGGGCTAAAGAAAGGGTTAAAAAAATATTGGATTTTTGGGCCGTTATATTGCTATAATTAATGGAAGTCTGCCTTAATAAAAAATAATAAAAATTGGTAAGGAGAGAAGAAGTGAACATCGTTAAAGAAGAAACCGAGTTGCACGTGATCACTCCTAATGAACCGGGCATCTTTGGCCGGGTACTCGGAACTCTAGCCAATGCCGGTATTAACCTCCGTGCTTATGCCGTGATTTCAGAAAAAGATAAAGGACACTTCTACCTGGTAACGGCAGACAACAAGAAAGCAGAAAAAGCTCTAAAAGCCATGGGCTTTAAGATCAAAATTAATAAAGTTATAACTGTAGAGGTAACCGACCGCATCGGCGTGGGAGCGGAAATAGGCGCCCTGCTGGGTAGTGCCGTCATAGACATCAAATACTCCTACGGCTCTTCCGCCGGCTCCGGCCGGACCCTTCTGGTTTTTAAAACCAGCAACAACAAAAAAGCACTGAAAACGCTCCAGTAATAAACTGGAATTTTCAGGACCGCGGTCTGGAACCTGACTCAAACAGCTTATTTCACGGCCCCGGTTTATTCCTGAGATGAAAAATAAAGATAAAATTCCAGCCTGACCTCAATCCAGAGCCGTGATTTTAAATTTTACTCCTTTGGGGTCCGGACAGCTTAAAACCTCGGTTTCAGCAATCCAGTCATCTTCCGGTAACTCATCCTGTCTCTGCTTGGCAGAAAGAAAAGGGAAAAGGCTGTTCAGGGCATAAAGGCAAACCTTCTTGCCGGCTGGTACTTCCAGCAACCCCTCCCCTCTTACGTAAAAAACATCACCCACTTTCAACCGGGCCCCGCATCTTTCCTTAATTTCCAGCACTTCAACCTTGAGTTCTTTCATTACTTAATCCCTCCTTTCAATATAAATATAGGCCAGCTTCAAAATTCGGCAAGAAGTTCTGGGTTTTTCTTTAAGAACCTGTCCACCAGTGAGGCTCTTATCAGTTGTATTTCTTTTAATATCAAGAAGATAAAATTAGCTCTGTTGCTGAGCTTTCTGAAGCCTGGGCAAACTTATCAGTTGTATTTTTTTTAATATCAAGAGGATAAAGGCCCCTTCTCCCGGCTTTTAATAATTGAATTTAGGGTTAATTTTATTCTCAGGCCTAAAAAACAATAAAGCCAGAAAGAAAAACTGAAGTGCTTCATTTTTATCAGGCACCCTAAAATTTTACTTGCTTCGGCCAGCAGAAAATGAGAAAATTTTAGCCTAAAAAATTTTTTATCAAAAAATTAGCTATCTGTTTGACAAAGGATAAGGTTTGAAATAAAATCATTATCTAACCTAATTAAGGAGGAGAGTATGGCGAAAGCTGAACCCAATGTCGTCCCGTTGTGCGACGTCTTACTGGTCTTACTAATCATCTTCATGGTTATCACCCCGATGGTTCAGATGGGTATCGATGCTAAGCTCCCCGAAGTGCAAGCCGACTCTAAAGGCGGACAGGACCCCAACGTTATAGTTCTGACCATCAAGAAAAATGATCAGGTAGAAATACAGAGAAACCCCATTGAATTAAGAATGCTTCTGGAAGAATTGCGTCGTCTTTATGCTGCTCGTCAGGATAAAACTATCTTCATCAGAGCCGATGCTAAACTTCCCTTCAGCAAAGTTATGGAAGTT
>JBBIRN010000154.1:2524-5937 GCA_037441785.1 Candidatus Aminicenantota bacterium
CCGGAACTGTTCGAAGAATAAAAGTTCTCAATTTTTGGTACCCTGACCTGAAAAAAAAAGGGACTGTAAAACAGTCCCTTTTTTTATGCCCGCTTTAAAACAACTTAAACTCGTCTCTTCGGCGCGCTTCTGGCGGAATACCTGATTGTTATTTTCTCCAGCCTGCTAATTTTTCTTCAGAGACAACTACTATTTCTGGACAATCGGCCCGATAACTTCCCGGGAAATAACCAGCCTCTGAATTTCGTTGGTACCTTCATAAATCTGGAGCAACTTGGCATCCCGGACCAGCTTCTCTATCGGATAGTCTTTCATGTAGCCATAGCCACCAAAAATCTGCAGAGCTTCAAGAGTGGTTTTCATGGCGATATCCGAGCCAAAACACTTGGCCATGGCCGAGTTCAGTCCGCAGGGCTTACCCTGGTCCACTAACCAGGCAGCCTTCCAGACCAGCAGCCTGGCTGCCTCAATTTCCATGGCCATCTGAGCAATTTTAAAAGCTATGGCCTGAAAAGTGGCGATTGGTTTGCCGAACTGAATCCTGGTCTTGGCGTAATCTATGGCATACTCCAGAGCAGCTCGGGCCACGCCCACACCGGCCGCGCCTACCGCAGCTCTGGTCCGGTCAAAAGTCCTCATAGCAATCAAGAAACCGTAACCCACCCGGCCGAGGATGTCTTCTTCAGGCACCCGGACATCTTCAAAGAATATTTCGGCCGTGTTGGAGGCCCGGTGTCCCATCTTATCTTCTATCTTGCCGATAGTTATGCCCGGAGTTTCTCTGGGGACGACAAAGGCCGTCAGTCCCCTGGCTCCTTTTTCTGGGGCGGCGTTGGCGAAAACTACGTAGAGGCTGGCCACCCCGCCGTTGGTGATAAAACATTTGGAACCGTTGATGACGTACTCCGAGCCGTCTTTCCTGGCAATAGTTTTAATGGCTGAGGTATCAGAACCGGCCTCCCTTTCTGTCAGACAATAGGAAGCAAAACCCATTTTCTGGGTGAAGGGTGTAAGAAATCTCTTCTTCTGCTCCTCGTTACCAAAAAGGATGATGGGCGTAAAAGCCAGGGAATTGGCCATCATGGTGGTGTACATACCGGCACAACCCCAAGCCAGTTCTTCGGAGATAACGGCCATTTCCAGGTCGCTTAACCCACCGCCCCCGTATTCCACCGGCACGTTGCAGGTCAGAAAACCGGCTTCAAAGGCTTTTTTCATAACATCTTCCGGAAACTTTTCCTCCCGGTCATAATAAGCGGCTTTTGGCCTCATCTCTTTCTCCGCAAAAGAATGGGCCATGTCCTGAAGAGCCTTTAATTCCTCAGTCAATTCAAAATCAATCACGACGCACCTCTCAATTAAAATTTATAAAGCCATTCAAGAATATGGAAGCATTTATAATGAATTTGACTTTAATTGTCAATCCAAGCCGGAATAGAAAAGTTTCTCTTCTTCTCCCCGCTTCCCGGCAGGTTGAACCTTTATCATTCAAATCTGTCACCCAGAAAAGGATTGAAAAGAGGGCCACCTTGGTATATAAAAATATACTCATCATCGTTAACGAAAGGATTTATACCATGCGAATTTATGAACCCTTAGCCCTGGCCCTGCCAGAAATCTTACTGCCCAAAGAAGAGGTGGACCTAACCAGATGGGCGGTTATTGCCTGCGACCAGTATACTTCAGAGCCGGAGTACTGGCAGAAAGTGGAAGAATTCGTGGGTCAAGCTCCCTCTACCTTGCGCCTGATTTATCCTGAAGTCTACCTGAATGCGCCTGACAAAGAAGAACGCATTGCCCGCATCCAGGCCACTATGAAAGAGTACCTGGCCCGGGGAATTTTCCGGCCGGTTTCCGGTTTTATTTACGTAGAAAGAGAAACCGCCCATGGCTGGAGAAAAGGTCTGCTGGCGGCTGTAGACCTGGAAAAATACGACTACCACTCCAAAGCTTCCAGCCTCATCCGGGCCACTGAAGGAACCATCCTGGAAAGAATCCCGCCGCGGGTAAAAATCCGGGAAGGAGCCAGCCTGGAGTTTCCCCACATCATGATTCTCATAGACGACGAGGAAAACCAGGTGATCGGTCCGGCCACGGACCATAAAAACCAACTGCCTCTTCTGTACGATTTTAACCTGATGTTCAATTCCGGACGGCTTAGGGGATTCCTGGTGCAAAAGCCAGAGTTAGAAAGGATGATTATCCAGGGACTGGAAAGACTGGCAGACCCGGCTAAGTTCTGGGAAAAATACCATCTACCAGAAGGTACTCCCCTGCTGCTGTTTGCCATGGGAGATGGCAACCATTCTCTGGCCACGGCCAAAGCTATCTGGGAAAAGGCCAAATCCCAGGCAAAAAAACCGGAAGAACTTAAAGACTCTCCCCTAAGATATGCCCTGGTGGAAATAGTCAACCTGCACGATGAGTCTCTGGTTTTTGAACCCATTCACCGGGTACTGTTCGGCGTGAAAAAGGTTGAGGAATTCCCCTCGGCTTTAAAAAATTATTTCGCTGGTCAGGTAGAAGTCAAGCCACGGGCTAGTTACCAGGAATTAAAAGAGGAAGTCAACAGACATCGCGGTGAGGAGCAGGTAGCTGGTCTGGTTACCCAGCGCTCTTTTCTCACCCTTCATTTTCTGCGACCAACTTCAAACCTGACGGTCGGCACGGTCCAGAAATTCCTGGATGATTTTCTCAAAGAAAAAGGCGCCGAAGGAATTGATTACGTGCATGGTGATGATTCAGTGCTCAACCTGACCAGAAAAAAAGAAGACAACCTGGGTCTTTATCTTCCGGCCATGGATAAAAACGAACTTTTCCCCACGGTTATTCTGGATGGAGCGCTGCCGCGCAAAACTTTTTCCATGGGTGAAGCCTGGGAAAAGCGCTTCTACCTTGAAGGACGAAAGCTGGTCCGCTAAGTAGAAACGACGTTTTTAAAAGATTCCTGAGACCTGAGCTGCTGCCAGAGAGCCGCTGGGTGGGTGTTTTCCCAGACCAGAAGTTCAACCACCGGGATTTCCCTTTCTCGGAAAAAATTTACCAGGGGCACAGTTCGGTCTAGGTAGGTTTGGTAGCGGGCAGCGATGGTTTCGGGAGAATCATCGCTTCGTCCGGAGCGGTCTTCCAGAAAGCCTGAAGCAATTCGCTTTTGAGAAATTTCCAGCGGGCAGAGAAGATGAACCACCAGTTTTATCTCCACCAGTTCAGAAACCCAGACTGCCTGTGCCAAATGCCGGGGTAAGCCGTTGAGAACTAACCAGTCCCCGGGCTGGAGGCTGTGCCTTTTAACAAAATCAGCCAGAATTTTTTTGACCAGTTCCTTATCTTCCTTCTCAAAAAGCCTGGCCTGTTTTACAGCCTCTTCAACCCGCTTGATTTCCTCGGGCCTGAAACCGCGTTGAGCCCCGTTT
>JBBIRN010000155.1:0-5838 GCA_037441785.1 Candidatus Aminicenantota bacterium
GTATTTTTCTTTTTCAGAAAGCTATTTTTTCTAATTTTTCTAAAACCGCGAATTCTGCCATTTTTTTTACCATAAAATCATAATCAGAGGGAGGGAATAATGCCTTTCACTACCTGGCTTATTATTATCGGCGCCGTCTTAGTTTTTCTGGTAATCGTCGGCCTGATCATGGCTGCTCAGTACCGCAAAGTTGGACCCAACGAAGCCTTAATCATCGCTGGCGGAAGGAAAAGGACCATCACCCTGCCTGATGGCTCAAAAATCAAAGTGGGCTACCGTTATAAACTCGGCGGCGGCACTTTTGTCTGGCCTTTTATAGAGAAAGTCTATGTTCTGCCACTGGAAGTTATCTCCATCTTCATCAAGACCCCAGAAGTTTTAACCCACGGCGGCATCCCCATCCTGGCTGAAGCTTCGGCTCAGGTTAAGGTGGACTCCACCGAAGAAGCTATCCGGCTGGCGGCTGAACAATTCCTGGGCACAGGCAAAGAAGGTATCAGGGACGTAGCCACTAACGTCCTGGAAGGTAAGGTCAGAGAGGTCATCGGCACGATGACCGTAGAAGAAATCTACCGCGGCCGGCAGGAATTTTCCCGCCGGGTGGTAGAAGCGGCCCGGGAAGACCTGGCTAGGATGGGCCTGGTCATCCTCTCCTTCTCGCTCAAAGACATTAGCGACACCCAGGGCTACATTGACGCCTTAAGCAAACCGGTTATCGCTGCGGCAAAGAGAGACGCAGCCATAGCTCAGGCTGAGACTGAAAAAGAAGCCATCATCAAATCTTCTCAGGCCAGGAAAGAAGCGGAAGTAGCCCGGCTGCAGGCCGAAGCTCAGATAGCCAAAGCGCAGTGGGAGAACGAAGCCAAAAAAGCTGAATCTCAGGTTTTTGTCAACCAGAAAAAAGCCCAGGCTGATTTTTCTTACGAACTGGAACGTAACAAGCTGGCTCAGGAAATAAAGAAGGAAGAAGCCCGGGTTAAACAAATAGAAAAAGAACACGCCATTCAGATTGAAGAACTGGAAATTAAGAGAAAAGAGAAAGAACTGGAAGCCAACGTTCTCAAGCCCGCTGATGCCCGCAAGTACCAGATTAAAGCTGAGGCGGAAGCCGAGGAAATCAGGCTGATGGCCGAAGGAAAAGGCAAGGCCGAAGCCATGAGGCTGGAAGCTGAAGCCAAAGCTGAAGAAATCAGGCTGCGCGGGCTGGCTGAAGCTGAAGCCATGATGAAAAAAGCCCAGGCCTGGGAAAGATACAACGAAGCGGCCCTGCTGGAAACCTTTATCAAAGTGCTTCCTGAACTGGCCAAAGCTATCGCTGAGCCTCTATCCAAGGTGGATAAGATTGTCATCATCGGCGGTGAGAAAGGGCTGGGCACCAGCCAGATTACTGGTCAGATAACCCAGATTATGGCCCAGATGCCGGAAGTTCTGAAGACACTGACAGGCGCGGACCTGAGCAAATTCCTGCGCGACAAACTCGGCAGCCCGGCGGAAAAAGCTCCCGAGCCGGCAGAAAAGAAAACCGAGAAGAAATAATTTCTGGATAAAGCAGGAAAACCATGGTTTCAGAAAGAGCAACTAAAATCGGCACTTCTCCCACCTTAAAAATCGCGGCCAAAGCCAAAGCCATGAAGGCTGAAGGCCTTGACGTGGTGGACCTGAGCGTGGGTGAACCTGATTTCCCGACCCCGGAAAACGTCAAGGCCGCGGGTATAAAAGCCATTGAACAAAATTTCACTAAGTACACAGAAAACGATGGCATCACGGAGCTAAAAAAGGCTGTTTGCAAGAGACTTAAAGAAGACTATGGCCTGGAATACAAGCCCAACGAAGTACTGGTTTCCAGCGGAGCCAAGAATTCTCTTTTCAACCTGGTGCAGGCCATCGTCAACGAAGGCGATGAGGTCATCATCCCGGCACCATACTGGGTCACTTATCCGGAACAGGTTAACCTGGCCAAGGGCAAGCCGGTGATTATTGAGACGCGAGAAGAAGATGGTTTCCTTCTTACGCCCGAACAGCTGCGGGCGGCCATCACCCCTTCTACCAGGGCTCTGGTGCTCAACAACCCCAGCAACCCGACCGGGGCCGTTTACTCCAGAGAACAGTTACTGGCGCTGGCTGAGGTCATCAGAAAAGAAGACATTTACGTCATCGCCGACGAAATTTACTCCAAGCTGATTTATGATGGGTTCCAGTTTGTCAGCTTCGCCGCTCTGGGTGAAGACCTCAAGAAAAAAACTATCATCATCACCGGCGTTTCCAAAACCTATTCCATGACTGGCTGGCGCATTGGTTTTGCCGTGGGCCCGGCTGAGATTATAAGCGCCATGAGCAAGATTCAAAGCCACACCACTTCCAACGCCTGCTCCATCTCGCAAAAAGCCAGCGTGGAAGCCCTGGCCGGACCGCAGTACGAGGTAAACCGCATGGTGGCTGAGTTCCAGCGCCGGAGAAATTACGTCTTGATGCGCCTGCAGCAGATTCCTGGCATCTCCTGCTTTAAGCCGCAGGGAGCCTTCTACGTTTTCCCCAACGTCAGTTCTTACTTCGGCAAAGAGGCCGGTGGTATACAGATCAGAAATTCTTACGGACTTGCCTATTACCTGCTCAAAGAAGCCCGGGTAGCCATCGTGCCGGGTGACGCTTTTGGCGCTGACAACTACATCAGAATATCCTACGCCACTTCCATGGAAAACCTGGAAAAGGGTCTGGACCGCATCGTGGAAGCCATGTCCAGGCTCAAGACTGCCAAGAAAGTCAAGAAGATTTATCTGCAGAATTACCTGACCAGAGTGAAGAAATCCGTGCCGGTAGAAGTGGTCACTGAGAACAGGCTGCGCGACGCCCTGGTGGCTGAGATGGAAAGCCACCTGGGTTACGAAAATTATTACGAGTGGAACGCCAACATCAACGGTACGATTGTCCAGTTGCGGACCAACGTCGGCCATCTCTACGATTTCTGGGTAGAGAACTGGTTCCCGGGCCAGATTGAAGCCGGGCTGGAGCCCCATGCTGTGATTTACGCCGTGGACAACGTGCCGGGAAGAGAGCCGCGGGCCTTTTACCATCCAGAAACACGCACCGGAGTGCTGGTCAACACCGACAACTACGGCGCCCTGAGAAAATTAGCCTTGGGCATGGTGCTTGATTCCCAGGAACACCTGGGTATAAACGCGGTGCGGGGCATGGCCGTGGCCCGGGACGGCAACTCTCTGGTGCTGGTGGGTCAGCCCGGAACCAGAAAAACGGACCTGTTTTTTGAACTGCTAAAACAGCCCCGGATGCAGGCTCAGACAAACGAAATTCTGTTTGTGCGCTTTTCCGGAAGCCGGGCCGTGGCGGACAGCGTGGAAAGAAAATTTTACATCCCGACCAATACAGTAGAACTTTATGAGCGGCTGGCCAAGCTTTTTGACCACAGCAAGTGCGAGAACGTGGTGACCAAACGCGAAGATTGCACCGACCGCACCTGCCCGCTGCAGGATGAATGCCGGCTGGACAAAGGAGCACCGTACTGCTTCAGAGCCTCAGCGGAAGCTCATGCCATGCTGGACCCTAACTGGATAGCCGGACCGCAGAGCTTTGCCCGGAGAACCACGCTCAAGACCCTGGTCATCCTGAGAAATGACCAGGTTTCACCGGCGGTGGTGGAGCTGGGAAAAGATGAAGCCCTGCGCATCCTGGAGAGCGGAGAGCCCTCAGGTGCAGTTAAGGCCGTTTCCGGAAAAGCTCAGCCGTTCTTCAACCCGCACCTTCTGGTAGTGAACGAAGAAAAGCTGGCCCTGCAGAGGATGTTCTTCAGCCGGCTTTTAGACCAGGTCAAGTGCTATCTGGTGAATAGCGGTGCAGCTAAAATTGAAGACCTTCTCCGCCTCCTCTAAAATGGGGACAAAAACTATATTTCCTTTTTTCCTGAAAACCAAGCCACTGAAAATAGCGAGACAAATTATATTTCCTATTTTTATTGGCTAATTTCGTAAAACTTCGGTAAAAATAAAAACTGCTCACTTTCGGACAGGAATATTAATTAGTTTTGCTGGCCGGTCTGCCTTTTTCCCGATGGACAAATGACAGGTAACAGGTAAAACGCAGGGCCCTTTCTAATCTTGCTTTTTCAAAGTCCACCACGGGTTGGTTTAACTCTATTGGTTTATCTTTATTTGAATGGTTATAAGAGGGCCCACCAGCTAACCAGCTTATTTTCTTTCTTTTTCCCCCTTAAGACAGGTCCGCTTATTTTCGAATATCAATTGGCCTCAGTGGCCTTGATACCTAAATCGGTGCTAACCTGACCACCGGCACAAAACTGGTCTCAACCTTCATATTTCCTTTTTTTAAAAAACCAAAAGCAGAGTGTCCTTCCTGTCCGATAATTTATTAAAAAGAGTTTCTTACACCGCCGCGCCTTCTACCGCTTCAACTTAATTTTGTTGCTTGAACGTTTAACTCAATATATAGACCAGCGCCGGGTGATAAAGCCGTTGCGAATTTCTTTCCAGCTGCCCAGCACCTCGTCAGCTATCCTGTTTATTTCCTGGCGGACGCGTGAAACCTCAACTCCCCAGAGTTCCACGTTCACGGCCTGCGGTTCGGTAATGGGCTCGTTGATTGAGCTTACCATGTAAACATAGGTTTGCTTAACTTCAGGAAAAGTCTGCACAATGCGCTCCGCCATCAACTGGCTCATGATGCTGTAAATTTTGCCCACGTGACTGACCGGGTTTTTACCAGCCACTGCTTCCAGACTCATGGGGCGGTAGGGCGTAATCAAACCGTTGGCTCTGTTACCACGGCCGACCTGGCCGTCGTCTCCGGCTTCAGCACTCGTTCCGGTAACCGTCAGGTAGGCTGAATTTTCCGTGTCTGCATGGTTTAAAACCACCCGCACCCGGCGTCTCGTATAGCGGGGAACAAATTCTTCCAGCAGGAAGCGCCCAATTTCCCTCTTCATCTCTTCATACTGCTTGCGGTCACGTACTTCTTTATCCACAAAAGCCGCGGCTATGGTCAGGGTGATTTCGTCATACTTTCTTACACCCATCACTTTGATATCTTCACCGAGGGCCGGGAATTTCTGCTTGCCTTCCGGACTGTTCAGGAATTTTTCTGTCTCCATAACCAGTTTTTCCAGGTCGCTGAGCGGAGCATAGCCCACAGCCAATGAAGTATCGTTAGCCCGCGGTGGTTGCTCATTATCAGCAAAGATACTGACCAGGTCATCGCTGCCTGGCCGGATAAGGAGAGAAACATCAAGATGTTCTTCCCTGAAATTGCGCACCTGGCTCCTCAGCCAGTCTTTAATTCTTTTTTCCAGCTGGCTGCGGTCAAAAAGGTCCTGGCCGTCTATTTTTTCAGCCGCCCGACCGACAATGTAAACCTTGATGGGCTCGAGCACGCGGCCACCACCATACTCGGCTTTGGAGCTCCCGCCGACCAGCACTGCTTTGTCCACGTTATGGTGAAGAATGTAGCCGGTTTTTTGCCGATAAATTTCTGACAGGGCAATAGAAAGCTCTTCCGCCGCCCCATCGCACAGTGAATCCGGATGCCCCTGACCCTTCCTTTCCACTATCTCTACCGGCATCTCATCGGCCAGAAAATCCCGCCCTTCCCTCGCCTCAAAATAATATCTGGACATATTAACCTCCATTACAGCAATAAAATTTCTGGAACGGTTACCAGGCGGGGATGATTTCGGGTGGAAGTAGTAAACTTTCTGAGTGGAACATCTCCCACCGCGGTCTCCGCTCCAATTTTCTGGCGAGGCGCCTCTCTTCTACTCGAGAGGAGCGGGACCTGGTGGCGATGCTCGCTTTCGCCCCACTCCCCTCATCT